>JADKHO010000003.1:115000-283038 GCA_016721765.1 Bacteroidota bacterium | reverse complement strand
AGTACCAAGGCATTGCGTTTGTGCCGATGTATGGAAGAAAAGATGTTCGGCTATTCTCTATTTTTGCTCCCATTTATTTAAACTTTCTTAATTTTCTATTCATTTATACCTGCTAAAAAACCAAATTATTCTTTCTTGCATTAAATAAGAAGGCTTAAAAATGAGTCCTAAAAAGAATCTTTGTCTTCACTTTTGATTACGAGTTGTTTCTTGGCGAAAGAAGTGGCTCTGCAAAGTGCATGATAGAGCCAACGAACAAACTCATTTCTATTTTTGACCGCCATAAAATTCATGCAGCTATTTTTTTTGTAGATACCACCTATTTAATTCGACTCAAAGAAATGTCAAAATCTTCCTTAGCCGCTAAAGAAGATTTTGACAACATCAGCGCTCAATTGCAGTTGTTGATACAAAAAAAGCACTATGTGTTTCCACACATTCATCCACATTGGCTGGATGCTGAGTACAACAAAGGCAGCAATAGCTGAGTTTGAGCAATATTGCCAAATATCGCTTTCACGCCATTTCGGAAGCCGAGCGCACTTCTCTTTTTGACCAATCGATCAATATTCTGGAAGCAATAATTCAACCCATTCAACCAAATTATGCATTAGATGGCTATCGCGCCGGGGGCTGGTGCATTCAGCCTTTTAGTGATTTTTATCCCCCATTTTAAAAGACATCATATTAAGTATGATTTCAGTGTTGCCGGGCTTAAAAATTTTAAGCAGTGCCCAGTTTTATGATTTTGAAACTGCACCTCAGTTACCGCTGTATACTTTGAAAATGAGGTAGTGGAACTTCACCCCATGGGAGTTTCACTCAAATTCCATTTCGGTTATTCACATTCCTAAAGCCCATCAATTGGCCAATAAATTTTTACTTAAATACTTGTGGAAAACCGGAAATCGCTCCATTGGCGATGGAAATGGTGTGGTGGCTACGTCTAATGATGAAAGCAATCCGCGGATGCTGCCACAAGGCGAAATGGTTTCTTTGGAATTACTCAATAGCATTAAACTTCCACTCTATTATAAGTATTTAAAATCAAGCAAAATCATGCATTTTATCTCCCATCCAAAAATGCTATCGAAACACAATTTAAAAAAACTGGAGCAATTCCTTATAAATGCCCGTCAACAGTATGTCTTGGAGTGCGATTTTAGAAAGATGCAAGAATAATTATTGCTGGATTTTGATTTTTACAATAAATTTTACGTTATTTGCACTCCGTTTTTAAAAAACAGACTAATTAAACAACAAGAAAATGTCACGTATCTGCGATTTAACAGGCAAAAAAGCTATAGTAGGAAACAAAGTTTCTTTCTCTAATAAAAAGACAAAAAGAAAATTTAATCCGAATTTGGTGGTTAAAAAATTCTTTGTTCCCGAAGATGGTTCTTGGGTTACTTTAAAAGTATCTACCTCTGCACTTCGCAACATTCACAAAAAAGGGATTTCTGCAGTGATGAAAACTGCACGTGAAAAAGGGCATTTAAGCAAATAAGCTGAGGCCATTATAACCTATTAAGCGCTGTTACTTTGTAGCAGCGCTTTTTTTTATCCCCGCTATACTGTAAGTTTGTGTTATGGAAATAAGTTAAGGAGTTGTACATCCATTCACTGGATAAACATTTCAAAACTATTTTCAAAATTAGATTTAGCGTCAAACATAATTTTCATCTCCACATGATTCCTTTAAAATTAAAACTAAATATAGTTTTGCTGTTGATTTTTCACTGGGCTAGCGGACAAAACAATTCTTCCAACACCGCAATAAAAAGTAATTACCGATACGATACCGATTTGCTCACCAAAGAATTCCATGCCGGACGTCGAGCGGCCCTGCGTAAGGAATTACCGCCGAATGCCTTGGCTGTGTTTTTTTCAAATCCGGTGCGTAACCGTTCTGGCGATACCGATTTTGAGTTTCATCAAGACCCTAATTTTTATTACCTCAGCGGGCACACAGAGCCAAATTCAATTCTCCTTGTTTTTTCAGAAATGCAGGAGTTGAATGGCCAAAATTTTAATGAAATCTTGTTTTTGGAAGAGCGCACCTCCTCGAAAGAATTGTGGACCGGCCGCATACTGGGAACAAGTGAAGCCAAGAAAATACTTGGAATTCAAATGATTTTAAAAAATACTGAATTTCAAAACTTTCAACTTTCGTTGGATAAATTAGAAGCTATTTATATGGCTCCCTTGTTAGCCGTGGATGCCGAAGAAGGCGCAGCGATTGACTTGCTCAGTATGCAAAACCGTTTCACCACCATGTTGGCCGAATCGGGTAAAAGTAATATACATAGCGGCGCACTAAATACCATTATGAGCAAATTGCGTGAAGTGAAGCAAGCCGAAGAAATAGCATTGATGCGCAAAGCCATCAACATTTCTTGCAAGGCACATCTCGAATTAATGAAAGCGTTGGACAGCGGAATGAACGAATACCAAGCACAAGCTATTTTGGAATATGTGTTTAAAAACGAAGGTGCTGAAGCGCCCGGATACCCTTCCATTGTGGGAAGTGGCGAAAACAGTTGCATTTTGCATTACAGCAGCAATCGTAAAAAATGAAGGAGCAAGAGCTTTTGCTTATCGATGCCGGTGCCGAATACCATGGCTATACAGCCGACATTACGCGTACCCTTCCGGTGGATGGTAGTTTTAGTGCCGATGAAAAAGCAATTTATGAGTTAGTACTTGCAGCACAGGAAGCTGGAATTGCAGCCTGTCGGGCAGGAAACAGCTTTTATGCAACGCACGCAGCCGCTACTAAAGTTATTCAAGCTGGTCTGCATGCCCTTGGAATAACTAAAAACGAAAGCGAATACCGCAGCTACTTCATGCATGGCACCTCACATTTCTTGGGCTTGGATGCGCATGACCCAAACACACGCGCCTTGCTGCAAGCCGGCAATGTAATCACTGTAGAACCCGGAATATATATCCCCGAAGGTTCACCCTGCGATAAAAAATGGTGGAACATTGGCATCCGCATCGAAGACGATATCCTAATTACCAGCGGTGATCCCGAAAATCTATCAGGTTCCCTTCCTCGCGCTGCCGCTGAAATTGAACAGTTAATGAAAGAACAGGGATTTTTTGAACAAAGGCGGTGATGTGTTGATTAGCCGATTAGCCGATTAAATATTCTGATACTATTGAAACATCTTGTCATCCTGAGCGGAGTCGAAGGGTGATTAGCTAGAATGTCATCCTGAGCGGAGTCGAAGGGTGATTAGCCGATTAAATGCTTTGCTATATTGAAACACCTTGTCATCCTGAGCGGAGTCGAAGGATGATTAGCTGATGTGTTGATTAGCCGATTAGCTGATGTGTTGATAAGCCGATTTGCCGATTTCTTGATAGTTGATTTCTTGATTATCTGGTTTAATATTGATAGTCTGGCTGAGCGGTGTAGAAGGGGGATGCGGATTAACGAATTTTTGTATCCCCCGCTGGCGGGGGCAGGGGGTGGATTGGAACGCTGATTTTTTAAGATGATTATGATTTTTCAGGATTTGCTTTTGACTAGTTAAAGCATGAGAATTTTTGAGAAAGCTGCTTCGGAAATTTTTATATCCCCCGCCGGCGGGGGCAGGGGGTGGATTGGAACCTGATTTTTAGAAAGCTTATTATTTTGAGAAGGGATTTGGTTGAATGCTGAAATTGAAGAGAAGCATTATTGATGGAATTAACTATAATTTTTATTGTTACATTTAATCTATGAAAACCCGTTTATTCCTTCTCTTTATTTGTCTCATTCCATCAGCCACCTCTAATGCTCAAAACTGGCAATGGGCAAAACGTGCAGGAAGCGTTTCTGTTGAAAACATTTCAAGTGTTTGTACAGACAATATCGGAAATGTCTATGTTTTAGGGCAGTTCAGTACAAATAATCCATGGGCTCCGTATATGTTATTCGATACTGATACGGTTTATAATATTGGTGTAAATCAAATTTTTATCGCAAAATACTCAAGTAGTGGCTCAATCTTATGGACACGTAGCCTCGGCGGAAGTAATCCAAATCAAGGAGGTTCAAATTGTGCAAATTGCGAATATTCTTATGGCTTGGAAATAGACACTTTTACTAGTTCCATCATTATAACAGGGCAACTTTGGGGGGGCGCTACTTTTGGAAATGTAACCTTAAACGGAATGGGTACACTTTTCGTTACCAAAATTGATTTTAGTGGAACATTCTTATGGTCAAAAACCTATGGAAATATTGGGGTCTCGGCTTCCGCTTCTGTTTCCTGTAACCTAACAGGTGATATCTATTTGTCAGGATATACTAATAATTTACTTTATATCGACAGTGTCAGTATTACTGCTGGCTTCTTTTGGGCTAAATTAGACCAAGATGGAAATGCTGTTTGGGCAAAGAATATTGGGAAAAATACGGGATCAGGAAAACTCTTTTTTGCTAATAACTCAATTTACTCTCTATTTGGAACAACAAATGATACAGTTTGGATTGATAGCTCAATTTATATTTCAACTTCTACAAAAAATATGCTTTTTGCTAAATTTGATAATTTTGGAAATATTCTTTGGTATAAACCAGTAAAAGCCAAAAATTACTTGTTTGCAACATTAGATGTTGACTCGTCTGGTAATTTTTTTATTGCAGGAACTTTTAAGGATAGCCTTAACTTCGGAACAATTTCACTCACTAACCCTAATTATGATATGTTTATTGCAAAATATAACTCTTTAGGTAATCTCATATGGGTAAAACAATCAGGTTCTACCAACGATGTTACTAGTGGTGCTATCTCAACTGCATTAGACGGTAGTACATATATAGGGGGAAGCTTTTCTGGCGCATTGACTCTTGATTCTTTTTCCATTAACTCATCAAGCCCAAATGAAATATTCGTTACAAGATATGACTCCTTAGGTCATTGTATGGGAATAACGCAAGTGCCAAATGCTGTAGGTGTCAAAATATCTGTCGGTCCAAACGGAAGTTTCTATTTAGGCTCAGAATTTTACTACAACATAACAATTGCAAATTCATCATTCATCACATTTGGAGCAGGCGATATCTTCATCGCCAAACACGACGCCATCACCGGAATTCCCGATCCACGTCGAAGTACAAACAACCAACTCTTCATCCACGCCAACCCCAACGAAGGCAAATGCAATATTACCGTACCCGATGAATTTTTGCATGAGAAAAACCTGGTACTTAGCATTTACAACAGCTCCGGCAAACTCATCCAACAAAAAAAACTAGAGATGAATGAAGGTAAAATAAAACTCAGTTTGGAAGCAGAAGCCAAAGGCTTGTATAATGCGGTGCTAAGCAATGGGACTAAGAGTTATAGTGGGAAGATTGTATTTGAATGATTAGCTGATGTGTTGATTAGCTAATTAGCCGATTAGCCGATTAAATATTCTGATAATATTGAAACACCTTGTCATCCTGAGCGGAGTCGAAGGATGATTAACTGATGTGTTGATTAGCCTCTTAAATATTCTGATAATATTGAAACACTTTGTCCTCCTGAGCGGAGTCGAAGGGGGATTCTGAATAAGAATTTTTAAAGAAAGGCGATCATTTTAAATTTATATATTTTTATTTAACAAAACCCGAAAGCTAATTCTTCCGGGTTTTGTGCGTTTTGCATGTGCTTATTTTAAAAGCCTATATCTGTTAGGATTGGAATGAAGGTAAACTATTAACTTGTGCAAAACCTTAATGGCGTTGCTGAAGGAAAAATCGATTCGGCAAAAAAATTTATAAAAACACTCAAGTCAAAAAGAGTTGCACGAGAGGTGAATTCCATGCCTGAAAACCGCTCGAGTTGCTAATTTTCGCTCGTAAATATTCAAGCTAAGGGAATAGAAATTTATTTAGCTTAGGACGTACTTAGCTATAAATTATTTATTTTGGACTCCATTGGCCTGAAGCAGTTGGCAAAGTAAATCAAACATTACAAAGGGCAGTGTAAAGTAAGGCTTGTTGAAACAAATGGTTGAAATCAAACATTAAATGAATTGAAAATAAGTATTGCATTGAAAAACAATAAATCACTTTACCCTTTCCTTCTCCTAATTCTTCTCTTCATCCCACCTTCTGCGGCTTTTTCTCAAACAGACTCTTTAAAAAAAGAAAGTTCATTTGTGAAATTTATGCTGCTCCCGCATCGAAAATTTGTACATATACTTTACAATGATTCTATTAAAAAAACGGATACACTTTATTTTCATTCACTTAAACATAAAACAATAGTTTCATTGCCCTTTATTTTAAAAACGCAGGGAATAAGCCTGGAAGAAAACAGCAACACTTCAAAATCTGAAAAACTAATATTTCAGCCAAATGATAATTATGTGCTCGGTTTTATGTTCAGCAATCGTTTTGCCACCTTAGTGCTGAATACCGGTATTTCATTTAAACAAAAAGGATATAGTGAGAAAGGAAAAACGCGAAAGCATATTGACTTAAATTTTAATTTTTACGGAAAAAAAATAGTAACCGATACTTATTATCTAAATTATGAAGGGTTTTATATTAAAAACAGCAATGCATTTCCGAATTATAAATTAGTCACAGGACAAAATTTTATGCTCCTGCCAAATGCGAAGTTATATGCGTTTGGACTATCCAGCAGCTATATTTTCAACTACAAAAAGTTTTCTTTTCGTGGCTCCTTTACTTTTACCGAAATTCAAAAAAAATCTGCAGGTTCGGGAATAGTTGGGCTATTTTACACTTATTTAAATCTAAGCAATACACAAACACTGACTCCTTCCTTGATTCAATCAAATTTTAAAGACTTGGCAACTACAAATGCCATTCGCTTTCAAAGCATGGGAATCAATACCGGATATGGTTATTCTTTAGTTTTAAAAAAGCATTTCATTTTAACTGGTTCTATTATTAATGGTATTGGAATTGATTTTACAGATCAAAAACTCCTGAATCAAATATCAATTAAGCAAAAGGCAGCTTTTATTGATAAATTAAATACTCGATTTGCGATTAGATACGATAAGAGAAAGTATTTCATCGGCCTTTTCTTCATAAATGAGAATTTAATAAATTACTCCACAAATAATCTCTTAATCGACTATAACAATCGAAAGTTTTTAGTTTTCGCAGGAATTAGGTTGGATACAGAAAAGGCGGAACGAAGGTTCTTGAAAAAAATTAGACTTTTACCGGCATAAAATGAGTGGTACAACCACTCAATTAGAATTTTCTGTTTCTCCATTGTTTAGGAAGGTGAGGAATGAACGCCTCAAATTCGAACATTTTTCTCAAAAAAATAAAAATTCACGAGGTTGTTTACTTATTTAGATAAAAATATTACATTTGCATCCCCATTTAAAAAAGGGGATAATTGTTAAAGCTTATTGGTGAGTGGTTTAACTGCTAGATAAAAGCGGTACATCGCCTAAAAAAATTAAGAAAAGATGGCAAAAAAAGGCAACAGAATTCAGGTAATTTTAGAGTGTACTGAGCACAAAGACAGCGGCAAGCCGGGAACTTCGCGTTACATCACTACAAAAAACAAAAGAAATAGTCCTGACCGAATTGAGTTGAAAAAATTCAACCCGATTTTGAAGAAAAAAACAGTTCACAAAGAAATTAAATAATCGGTTTCAGATTTCAGGGCATTGATGCTTTATCAATACACCAACATCCGAATCCAAAAACTAATAAACAATGGCTAAGAAAGTAGTTGCAACGCTAAAATCAGGTAAAGGAAACAACTTTACCAAAGTGATTAAAATGGTGAAATCTCCAAAAACAGGAGCCTTTACCTTTAAAGAAGAAATCGTTCACAACGACCACATCAAAGATTTTTTCAAACCCTAATCTTTGAATTGGTAGGTATTATAAAAAGCTTCTTTCCATCGGGAAGAAGCTTTTTCTGTTTCCTGTATTAACAGCGTAAATACCCATCCGAAGCAATAACATTCATCCAAAAACAACAAAATACATGGGATTATTTAGTTTCTTTTCGAAAGAAAAAAAAGAAAGCTTAGATAAAGGATTAGAAAAAACCAAAACTTCCATCTTCTCCAAACTTGCTAAAGCCATCGTTGGTAAATCAACTGTGGATGCAGAAGTGTTGGATAACCTGGAGGAAATCTTAATCTCCTCCGATTTGGGTGTGAGCACCACGCTTAAAATTATTGAACGCATTGAAAGCCGCGTATCTAAAGACAAATACGTGGGAACGGCTCAATTAAATGACATTATGAAAGAAGAAATTGCCGCCCTTCTTTCGGAAAATAATACCACCGATTTACTTGAATTTACTGTTCCTGTTGGCCACAAACCATACGTAATAATGGTTGTTGGGGTGAATGGAGTGGGTAAAACTACTACCATCGGAAAGCTGGCACATCAGTTTAAAAAAGCAGGGAAATCTGTTATACTGGGCGCTGCCGATACCTTTCGTGCAGCTGCTGTTGACCAACTTACTATTTGGTCCGAAAGAGTTGGTGTTCCCATTGTTTCACAAGGTATGAATGCCGACCCCGCTTCTGTAGCATTCGATACACTTAAATCGGCTGTAGCCAAGGAAGCCGACGTAGTAATAATTGATACAGCTGGTCGCTTGCACAACAAGGTGAACCTGATGAATGAATTAAGTAAGATTAAAAAAGTGATGCAAAAAATTGTTCCGGATGCACCTCACGAAATTTTGCTTGTACTGGATGCTTCTACCGGTCAAAATGCAATTGAGCAATGCAAACAATTTACAGCCGCCACTGATGTAAATGCATTAGCACTTACAAAGCTTGACGGAACAGCTAAAGGCGGCGTGGTGATTGGCATTTCCGATCAATTTAAAATTCCGGTTAAATACATTGGTGTTGGCGAAAAAATGGACGATTTACAGGTTTTCAATAAAAATGAATTCATTGATAGCTTTTTTAAACAATAATAAGTTTCGATAAGTTTTTTGTACTCATTACAAGCCTTCCTATCTAATGACATTGAAACACCTGCCTGCATTAGATTAAAGACGAATAGTAACATTTTGTCGACAATTCTCGTAAACCTGCTTTTATCAAGGTTTAAATTAGAATATCTATCTATAAATCAGCAAGATAAATTTTGGAATTTTAACCAAAATTACTATCCTTGTAAATTGTATTGACAAAAAAAGGAGTTTTGAATAAATATTGCCTATCCATTCTTATTTTATTGCTGAGTATTTTTTCAGCTCATGCCGGACATGCTTCAAATGCAGGCGCAGCAAACAATTTGTTGTTCACACCCTGCGTTACTGTTATTCCAATTTCGAACATAATTACCTGTGATGGCAGCAATGTGCCATTAACTGCTTTTGCAAGTTCCCCTGCCGGAGCAACATATACTTGGACAAATAGCGATCCTTCAATAGGCTTGGCAGCAAATGGCATTGGTGATATTCCTGCATTTACCGCCACCTGCATAGGACTAACACCAATAATTGCCACCATTACAGTTACACCGACCCTAGGGGCATGTATTGGCGCAATCACAACATTTAATTTTATCGTTAAACCTAGACCAACCATAACTGGGGGAATGCCATCAACACAAACGGTTTGCCCGGGAAATGTGGTACCTGCAAGTACGCTAACAAGTAATTTGGTCGCCACCACTTATACCTGGTCTAATACGAACATTAATATTGGACTAGGAGCCGGTAGCACAGGAAATACAACGGCTTTTGGAGCCGCTAATCCAGGACTAGTAAATATTTCAGGAACAATAACCATTACACCTACAAACAGTGGATGTGTTGGAAGCAGCTTAAATTTTACAGTTACGGTAAAACCTAAACCTAGCATCACAAATTTTTCGAACCAATCCTATTGTAAAGGCGTGGCTGTTCCTGCAAGTGCATTTGTAAGCTCACCGCCCGGAGCCACTTACAGTTGGACAAATGTGTTTACCTACTCAGTAGGACTTGGAGCAAGCGGTAGTGGCGATCTTCCGGCATTTACCACAACAAACGCAATGGCTTTCCCAATTAATGCTGCCATTACAGTATTACCAACATTAAATGGTTGCACCGGTAATGGAGCTAATTTCACCATTACAGTTTTAGCAGATCCAACTGTTACTCCCATCTCTAATAAAAGTGTGTGCAACGGAGCAATTTCTCCTATTGTGCCGGTTACAAGTGTTAATACTGGAACTGTCTTTTCTTGGACCAATAGCAATCCGGCAATTGGCTTAGCGGCAAATGGCGTGGGTGATGTATCATCGTTTGCGGCAGTAAATAATACCGCTGCAAATATTGTTTCCACCATCACTATCACACCAAGTAATGGTTTGTGTTCAGGAATTCTCTCCAGTTTTACAATAACTGTTAAGCCAAGTCCAACGATAGCCGCACCGGTAAATCAAATTACTTGTCCGGGAAATATTGTTGCATCACCGGTTTTAGTGAGCAATCCTGTTGGAGCAAGTTATTCTTGGGTGAATGATAATACAACAATTGGTTTGGCTTCAAACGCAAGTGGAAATGTTCCTGCGTTTATGACGCAAAACTTAGGCTTAACTTCTATTAGTGGTAATGTAACTATTACTCCTACCTTAAATTCATGTGTGGGTTCAGCGGTCAGTTATAGTATCACCGTTAAGCCAAAACCTGTTGTAGTGGGCACCAGCAATCAAACTTATTGTATTGGAGACAATGTTCCTGCTAGCAATTGGATTAGTAATCCGCCTGGTGCAACTTATACTTGGACAAATGTATATACCTATTTTATGGGGCTTGTGGCAAGCGGAGTGGGCAATCTTCCAGCCTATACTACTGTCAATGGTTCAACTTTTCCTATAACTTCAAATATTTCTGTAACGCCAACTTTAAACGGGTGTGCCGGTATAGCATCAAATTATAATATTTCGGTAATGAATAAGGTTACCATGAATATAATTGCCAATCAAAGTATATGTGAAGGATCACTCGTTGCGGCACCTGCTTATACCAGCCCATATTCAGGTGTTACCTATGCTTGGGCAAATAATAACACTGCTATTGGAATTGGTGCCAGCGGCATTGGCAATATTAATTCGTTTACTGCAACCAATTCAACAAACTCCGCAATAATTGGCAACATAACTGTTACTCCGGCTTACAATGGTTGCCCGGGAACAGCAACAGTTTATAGTGTAACCGTGAAGGGAAGAATAACTGCAAGTGTACCTTCAAATCAATTGTTATGCGATGGCACCCCGGTAGCTGCTACCAATTTTACGAGTTCACCAGCTGGGGCAAGCTTTAGTTGGACCAATGATAATACTTCAATTGGTTTGGGCGCAAGTGGGTCAGGTAATATTCCGGCATTTACGAGTACCAATGCGGGAACTACACCAATTTTAGGCAACATTACAGTTATTCCAACGCTTGCAGGTTGTGTAGGAATTGCCAGTACCTATACGATTAGTTTAAATGCATCTCCAGTTGTCGTGCTACCAGCGAATCAAAGTATATGCTCAGGAGTAAATTCACCGCTTTTAAATTTTACGAGTGTTCCCGCGGGAGCAACTTTTGCATGGACCAATAGTAATGCAGCAATAGGATTGGCTTCCTCCGGTAGTGGTGCTATTCCTGCTTTTTTAGCCAGTAATCCCGGTTCGAGTAATAGCGCTGGAACGATTTCGGTTTCAGCTACATTAAATGGTTGCACAGGTACTCCCGGAACCTATAGCATCACAGTGAAACCATTGCCTGTGGTAAGCGGACTATCTAATCAAATTGTGTGCACCGGCGCAAATGTTGCCAGTTCAGCTTTTTCTAGCAGTCCTGCCGGAGCAAGCTTTTCTTGGACAAACAGTAATAGCTCCATTGGATTAGGGGCAAGCGGCACTGGGAACCTTCCTCCCTTTGTAGCTAGTAATTCAACCAACGCGTATCTTAATGCAACAATTACAGTAACACCAACTCAAAATGGATGTGTAGGAACCAGTGATACATATAGTCTGTCGGTTGCCCCCACAGCAAGTGTTAGCGCGCCACTTAACCAAAGTGTTTGCGCAGGAACATTAATTCCTATCAACAATATTGTGAGTAGTCCGGCAGGAACAAATTATACATGGACCAATAATAACACAGCAATTGGTTTAGCTGTAAATGGAATTGGAGATGTGCCATCTTTCACAGCGCTAAATACAGGAACAGTTCCTGAAATTTCAACAATTACCATAACTCCCGATTTTGGCGGTTGTAATGGAACTGCAGTGAGTTATACCATTACTGTAAATCCACTTCCAACTGTTTCAACTCCGGTGAATCAAATCGCATGTCCAGGTGGCAGTATTCCCGCTGCAAATTTTACAAGTGTTCCACCCGGTGCGTCTTTTAGTTGGACAAATACCAATTCAACAATTGGCTTAAGTGGCAATGGCTTAGGAAACATTACTGCTTTTAGCGCGCTCAATATTTCCTCTTCTGCAAGTATTGCCACTATAAGTGTAACACCAAGCCTCAATACTTGTGTAGGAACCGCAAGTAATTATACTATTACTGTAAATCCTAACCCTGAATTGACACCTGTGTCGAATCAAATTTTATGCAATGGCGCTGTTGTAGCGGCATCAACTTTTTCGAGTGTTCCTTTAGGGGCTAGCTTTTCATGGACAAATTCTAATAGCACGATTGGGCTTGCAGCAAATGGAATTGGAGACACTCCCGGATTTGTGACGGTTAACGCTGGTGCATCTGCTAGTGTTGCTTCTATTAGTGTAACACCTACTTTAAATGGGTGTACCGGTGCACCATTCAATTATTCCATAACAGTTAATCCTACGCCGGTTGCACCGCTCGCTACTGGAATTACAGAGTGCCCTAATACTGCTGTAAATTTATCTGCATCAGCACCAGCCGGAACAATCGAATGGTATGACCTTGCCGTGGGCGGAACATTATTAAGTAGCGGTCCCAATTTTACTACACCTTTGTTAGCTGCTTCTACAAATTATTTTGTGCAAGCAAGTATTAATACTTGTAAAAGCAGCCGAACACTTGTACCGGTAACTATCTCAAATGTGATGACAGTTAATGCCGGACTTCCCGATACTATATGTGAAGGCACAGTCGCCCAATTGCAAGCAAATCCTCAAGGAGCAGCTTATACTTATGTTTGGGATGCTCCGGGTAATGCAGGTTTCAGTAACCTAAGCAATCCGGCAGTAGCTCCCCTTTCTACAACAACTTATACTGTCACCGTATCCAAAACTGGAGGTTGTGTGGGAACATCTACTGTAAAAATTAACGTAACAGCTAAGCCAATACTTTTACCCCTATCAAACGTTTCGGTGTGTAGTGGGAGTAATTCAACTGCTTCTTCCTTTACAAGTATTCCTCCAGGGGCAAGTTATGTATGGACTAATTCGGATATCTCAATAGGCCTTGCTTCTAACGGAATAGGCAATGTTCCATCTTTTTCTGCAATTAATTTTGGTTCAAGTGCAGTACTTGCAAATATTAATGTATTACCCTCTCTAAATGGATGTAACGGTACAGCATTAAATTATGTTATTAGTGTTGAACCTAAACCCACCGTGAGTATTCCATTATCAAGCAGCTATTGTGTTGGAACACTTGTACCTGCAACAAATTTTGTTAGTACTCCTCTTGGTGCATCGTTTTCATGGACTAACACTGAAAATGGTATTGGAATGGGATTAAGTGGAAATGGCAACATTCCAGCTTTTACAACAACCAACGGTGGTAATTCGGATTTAACAGGCACTATAAATGTAACACCTACTTTAAATGGCTGTGTTGGAAGTCCGTCGAATTATAACATTATCGTAAAAGCAACACCACAAGCGATAGCACCTGTTACGCAAACTGCCTGTGCCGGAAGCAATTTTTTACCGGTTAACTTTAGCAGTATTCCTGCAGGAGCGAGTTACCTATGGACGAACACTAATACCGCAATTGGTTTAGCAGCAAATGGCGCAGGAAACATCAGCTCATTTCCTGCTACAAACGCAGGAACAACGATTCTTCAGAGTACTATTTCTATTACACCAACCTTGAATGGCTGCATTGGCTCAAGTACAAATTTTTTGATGGAGGTAAATCCGCAACCAGCCCTGATAGGAACTACCAACCAAACTGTTTGTGACGGCGCAATTTTTTCGGCATCTAACTTTAGCAGCACTCCTTCGGGTGCAAGTTATTCGTGGACAAATTCAAACCCCAGCATTGGTTTGGCGCCCAGCGGTACCGGTAATACGCCATTGTTTACTGCATCTAATTCAAGTTCCGCGCTAATATCAGGTGTGGTTACTGTTACACCGGTATTAAATGGGTGTGCCGGTGCAACATCAAACTTTACTTTATCTGTAAAACCCAAGCCGGTTGTTGTGTTACCTGCTGCCCTATCAATTTGCAATGGAGAGAATTCAGCTCCAATTGTACTTAGCAGTAACCCAATTGGAGCTTCCATTACATGGCAAAATTCCAATCCGGGTATAGGCTTAAGCGCCAATGGAATTGGGAATATTCCTTCCTTTATTGCAAGTAACTCGGGCAGTAGTTTAGCGTCGGCAACAGTGCTTGTAACTCCAACTCTTAATGCTTGTGTTGGAGTCACACAAAATTTTGCAATTGACGTAAAACCCACTCCGGTGGCACCCACAGTAGCAAATGCAACTGTTTGTGTAAATACATCAGCTCAATTAACGGCCACTGCTCCCGGTGGCAATTATGAATGGTATAGTGCTTCCAGTGGTGGTAGCCCTTTGTTTACAGGTGTAAGTTATTCCACACCGACTTTAACAACAAATACTATTTATTTTGTTCAAACAAATATGGGAGGTTGTGTGAGTGCAAGAACACAAGTGAATGCGTTTATTACCGGTTTTTTTGTCGCAAGTGCCGGACCTGATGATTCAATTTGTAGTGGCGCTAACTACACCTTGCAAGCCAGCCCAAATTTACCCGGTTATTCATGCATTTGGGACGAACCAAGTAATCCGGGATTTTCAAACAATTTTATTACCACTATAACACCCGGGTTAAGCAAAATTTATATTGCTAAAATTACCGGACCGGGCGGTTGTGTAGTAAGCGATACCGTTTTTATAAAAGTAAATCCTGTACCGGTTGTAACGCCGCCATCCGGCTTGTCAATTTGTAATGGTGCTTCAACCCTTCCAATTAATTTTAATGCATTTCCTATTTCTTCTGTTTGTACTTGGACAAACTCAAATCAAGCCATAGGACTTATTGCAGCTGGAAGTGGCAATATTTCAGCTTTTGTAGCAACAAATTCAACACAATCTAATATTTCGGCTAGCATTTCTGTTCAACCCAGTTATCATGGATGTGTTGGGATTACAAACAATTTCTCAATTGTTGTAAAACCAACGCCTCAGATTACATCAATACTACTAGATTTACAAGTATGCTCAGGCGAATTAGTGCCGGCGAACACCATTAGCGTAACCCCTGCATCATCGAACATATCATGGACAAATTCAAATACATCAATAGGTTTATCATCAAGCGGAAGCACCAATATGCCTTCTTTCATTGCCGATAATAACACAGGAAGTACACAAAGCGGCTTATTAAAATTTACTCCCACTTTTCAAGGTTGTTTGGGTAATGCAATTACCTACAATGTGTTTGTAAATGCTTCGCCACTTGCAGACTTTACTTTTTCTCCGGAAACACCTTCACTTATTAATCCTTTAGTACATTTTAATCAAAGTTCTCAATATGCACAATCTTATGTATGGGATTTTGGCGATGGGTTTACATCAACAGAAACTAGCCCAGTGCACAGTTATCAGGATACAGGATGTTTTACTACACAATTGATTGCTGAAAATGTAAATGGGTGCAAAGATACTCTTCAACAGTTGGTTTGTGTGGAAAGCACCTTTACGCTATATATTCCGAATGCATTTACGCCTGATGGTGATGATAGAAATGATACTTTTTTACCTGTAGGATTTGGCATTTCTGAGAAAAATTATGAATTAATAATTTTTGATCGATTGGGGGATGAAATTTTTAGAAGTAACGACCTGGCAGTTGGGTGGAATGGCAAAGGTGAAGGCTTATTTTCTAAAGGTGATTATGGGGTGAACGGATATATTTATAAAATCTCATGCCGCGATCTTGAAGGAAATAACCACAATTATGTTGGCCAAGTGCTTCTGATAAGATAGTAAACCCTATACAAAAAGAGCTTAGAATGTGTCGCTGTTATGTTAATTCAATTGAATAGGTACAGGAAAAATTCTTCTGAGATTCGAGCAATACAATTCCCTTTTTAGTTTCTAAATTTCCGGAAGCATCCACATTATCAGCTAATCCAAACCAAGGCTCAATGCATACAAACGGTGCGCCCGGTTTACCCCACAAACCTAAATAGGGAAAGCCTTCGATGGATACCTTAACTGCATGTTTTGATTTGGTGGATTGCAGTGTAATAAACTTTGATTTGAAATTTTGCAGCACAATCGCGTCTTTTTCAAACGTTTTAGCATTTAGCTCAATTTCGTTGGCGTTGGTTATGAATTTTTGTGTTTTACCTGAAAACAAACCGCCTTCGAGTAAGCTACATTCCAAGGTTTCCTTTTCGTCGAACACCAATTTATAATCTTCAAATTTTTCGCCCGGAAGCAGTGGGCAACAAAAGCCAGGGTGGGCACCAATTGAAAAGGGCATCACATCTGCACCAAAATTACTCACCTTATATTCTATTATTAATTTGTTTTTGATAAGGCCGTAGCTCACCATTAATTCAAATTCGAACGGAAATACTTCCTGTGTTTCGACATCTGAGTTTAAATAAAATACAACAAAATCATCACTGACCGATTTTAAAAAGAAATTTTTATCCCTAGCAAAACCGTGTTGTGGTAAAGTGTATGTAGAGCGTTTATACTGATACTTAAAATCCTTTAGTTTTCCAACAATTGGAAAAAGAATTGGGGCATGGCGTGGCCAAAATTTTTCATCTGCCTGCCAAATAAATTCCAGCTTCTCATTATTCTTGATACTACATAACTCTGCCCCTTTGTGGTTGATAGAAACCGTTAAGTAATTATTTTGTATGGTAGATTGCATAATTCAAAATTTACTGTCAAAAGTATAAATTCAAACTGATTTTTCATTTCCCCGTGCGATGATTAACTTAGCCCAATGGAACTTACTGAAATAATAGAATTTAAATCTTCGCCTGCCGTTAGAGAAAAACTGGCACTTTATGGGTTTTCAAAGGTATTTGAAGAGGGTGATGTCATTCAAAATGAAAATTCCTATATCAAAGCTATTCCAATCGTTACAAGAGGCAGTATCCGCGTAATGCGAACAGAACCGGATGGTAGAGAAATTTTACTTTATTACATAAAATCGGGCGAATCATGTATCATGTCTTTTTTGGGCGGTATTCATCACGATACCAGTAAAGTAAAGGCAATTGCAGAAGAAGAAACCGAGATATTATTCATTCCCATCGAAAAAGTTAGTTTGCTCATTCAGGAATTTCCAGAATGGTTAGATTATATTTTTAGACTTTATCATAAGCGTTTCGAAGAATTACTCGAGGTGGTGAATGATATAGCATTTAAAAAAATGGATGAGCGCTTACTCGATTTCATCAAAAAAAAATGTACGTTAACCGGCAGTCATACTTTGATTGTAACACATGAGCAGCTTGCAAATGAACTAGGAACTGCGCGTGTCGTAGTTTCGCGTTTGTTAAAACAGATGGAAGATGAAAAACTAGTAGTATTGGGGAGAAATAAAATTACACTCTTGTAACATAAGTTGCACATTTTGCGCTATTGATGGCTGAAATTCGCGCAAAAATTCCATATGAAATTTCTACGCCTTTGCCTCACAATTTTTGTGCTCCTTAGCCTTCATTCGTGTTTCACCGTGCGCAATTCTGCACATTTTAGCTATCAAAAACTACCTCCACAGGAATATTCAAAAATGTTGAATGACAGTATTGGATATTACTTAATTGATGTACGCACAAAAGGCGAATTTAATACAGCACATATTCCAAATGCAAGGAATTTCAGTTTTTTGAATTTTAACTTCGGAAAGGAAGTAGACACACTTAACCGAAACAAGCTTGTATTTGTATACTGTCAAACCTGCCACCGCAGTCCTTTTGCAGCCAGAACCCTCAAAAGAAAGGGATTCCGTAAAGTATATGATTTGAAAGGTGGATTTGTTAAATGGAAGCCAGAGAATTAATTTCTTATGTAACAAAAGTTGCTGTATTCCTATTATTTTAATTGCACTTTTGTTTTGAAATAAATTAAACACTTAAAAAAAAAATATATGAAAGCAAACATGGGTAACCTCGACAAGGCAGTTAGAATCATTGCAGCAGTAATAATTGCTGCCTTGTATTACACCAATCAAATTTCTGGAACTGCAGCCATAATATTATTGATATTGGCCGGCATTTTTATTTTAACCAGTTTTATCAGTTTTTGTCCGCTATACTATCCATTTGGCTTTTCTACAAAAAAGAAAGAAGCATAAATGGCATTTCAACAAATAACGTTAATAGCGTTAATTGGTGCAATTGCAGGAATTTTTGGTGGCTTGTTGGGATTGGGAGGTGCCATTATTATTATTCCTGCGCTTGTGCTATTTATGGGCTATTCGCAACAGTTAGCACAGGGCACTACCCTCATGATGATGGTATTTCCGGTTGGAGCATTAGCTGCACTACAATATTACAATAATGGTCAAGTAAATGTGAAAGCAGCAATCCTATTGGCTGTATTCTTTTTCATAGGTGGTTTCTTTGGGGCAAAATTTGCAACACAACTGCCTCAAGAAGTTTTAAAAAAAATATTTGCCCTACTCCTTGCCGGAATAGCCCTGAATATGTGGTTTCAAAAATAATTAAGAACTATGGTTGATTTTTGGAATAAAAGGTACGCGGAAACCGATTTTGCGTATGGAAAAACGCCCAATCTGTTTTTGGTTGAACAACTAATCAGTTTACAGCCTGAGACTATTCTTTTTCCCTGTGAAGGAGAAGGGCGAAATGCGGTATATGCGGCCACCAAAGGGTGGAAAACAGAGGCGTTTGACTCGAGCGAAATGGGTATGAAAAAAGCACAACAACTGGCAACTGAAAACGAGGTAAAAATTCAGTATCAACTGGGCGATGCAAAAACGATAGATTATCCTATCGAGTCCTTTTCTGTGATTGCATTAATGTACACACATTTCCCTAAAGAAATAAGAGCTGAGGTACATCAAAAAATGGCTCGTTGGTTAAAACCCGGAGGTACACTCATTCTAGAAGCTTTTAATCCTTTGCAATATAGCCGGACATCGGGAGGACCTAAAGATATATCACAACTCTATTCAGAAACAATGTTGCAAGCAGATTTTTCAACTTTGAAAACCAAAATTTTGTATTGCAAGGAAGTTACTTTGCACGAAGGCAAGTTTCATCAAGGTGCAGCGGAAATAATTCGCTATGTGGGGACAAAATTATTAACTGTGTAACAAAAGTAGCTGTGTAATTTATTTTGACCAGCGACCTTTGTCCTCAAGAAATTAAAAACGCAACATGCTCGTTCAACAATTTGAAGATAAAAATTTAGCGCATTACTCTTATGCTATTCTGAGTCAGGGTGAAATAGCCTTGATTGATCCGGGAAGAAATCCAAAGCCCTATTATGACTATGCAAAAAAACATGAAGCTAAAATTATTGCAGTTATTGAAACACATCCGCATGCAGACTTTGTGAGCAGCCACAAGGAAATTTATGAAAAAACAAATGCAACAATTTATGTTAGCAAGCTTCTGAGTGCCGAATATCCTCATGAAACATTTGATGAGGGAGATGCACTTTTAATTGGCGAAAGCACTCTAAAAGCGCTTAATACGCCGGGGCACTCACCCGATAGCATTAGTATTTTGGCACTAAATGAAAAGGGCGAACAAATCGCTGTTTTTACCGGTGATACTTTATTTATAGGAGATTGTGGACGACCAGATTTACGTGAAGAAGCCGGAGCAATAACAGCAACGAGAGCCGAATTGGCCAAACAAATGTACAGTTCATTACGAAAAAAATTAATGCCCTTAAATGATGCTGTACTTATTTATCCGGCACATGGAGCGGGTAGTTTATGTGGAAAAGGTTTAAGTGCAGCCGGAAGCAGTACAATTGGAGCAGAAAAAATAAGCAATTGGAGTCTACAAAATGTATCGGAAGAAAAATTTGTAATAGAATTATTAACTGACCAGCCCTTTATTCCAGCGTATTTCCCATATAATGTAGGGCTTAATAAAATAGGCGCAAAAAACTATAAAGATTCCATCAAAGCTGTTGAAAAAAGAGCTGCTGTAACATGCAAAAATTGCGCCCAAACGCTGCATGCAGAATACGCAATTATAGATACTCGACCACAAAAAATATTTAAAAAGTCGCATTTAAAAAACGCGATAAACTTAATGAACGATACCAAATTTGAAACTTGGTTGGGAAGCATCATCAAACCTGAAGAGCCCTTTTATTTAATCGCGACGAGCGAAACCGAATTAGATGAACTGATTGCCAGGATTGCGAAGATTGGTTATGAGGCTCAAATTGTTCAAGCGTTTACACTCGAGTATGGGGATGCTAGCATGCCGGAAATCAATACCGAGGCACTAAAGCAACATCCTGAATTATTTACCATTCTTGATATTAGAAATGAGACAGAAGTTAAAAGTGCTCCCATTTTTTCAAGTGCATTAGCCATACCCTTGCATCAATTAAGAAACCGAATAAACGAAATACCCTTGGAAAAACCAATCGTAGTGCATTGTGCCGGAGGGTATAGAAGTGCAGCGGGAAGTACGATTTTAAAATCAAAATTAAATGGCAGCGCTGAGGTTTATGATTTAGGCGAAGCGATAAAAGAATTTCAAAAATGAACTATATTTTAAAACACAAAATAACACTTATAGGAGTGCTAATCGGTGCAGTTGCGGGTTTTGCCTATTATTACTATGTAGGATGCGCAAGCGGCACCTGTGCCATCACCTCCAAACCATTTAACAGCACACTGTATGGCGCTGTTATGGGCGGCCTAATTGTAAATCTATTTCAAAGCGAAAAATCAAAACAAAAATAAAAATGGACATCGAAAAGATTATAAAAGAAAAAAGCGGCACTATACTGGATGTGCGTACCCAGGGCGAATTCATGGGCGGACACGTTGTGGGCTCAATTAACATCCCACTGCAGGATCTTTCCCTTAAAATGGATGAATTAAAGCAATTAAAAACGCCACTTATACTTTGTTGTGCATCCGGTAACCGAAGTGGCATGGCGCAGCAAATACTTAGCAATGAAGGCTTAGAGTGCTACAATGGGGGATCTTGGATGGATGTAAACTATTTTCAATCTTAAACACAAAATAAAAATGATAAACACGTTAAAACAATTGTTAGGGATTGGCCCGAAAATAAATTTCGCCGAATTGGTTAAAAATGGTGCAATCATCGTGGATGTGAGAAGCAAAGGAGAGTACGGTGGCGGTCATATAAAAGGTTCGTTAAATATTCCGTTGGATCAATTGAGCAAGAATCTTTCAAAATTAAAAGATAAAAATGCTCCGGTAATAACGTGCTGTGCTTCCGGCATGCGAAGCGCTTCAGCAAAAGGAATTTTAAAATCAAACGGCTATAAAGAAGTGCACAATGGAGGCGGATGGATGAGTTTGCAAAACAAAATCAGATGATACATACCCTTCTTCACGGTTGGTATTTTATGCGATGGCTTCGGTTAGGCTTGGGTTTGTTCATCACCATTCAAGCCATTCAGTTGCACGATACACTATCCGGATTTATTGCAGCGTTTTTCCTTTTTCAAGCGCTCACTAATACGGGATGCTGTGGAGTTAACGCCTGCGCTTCACCACCTAAGAATTCTAAAAATGCAACTACAGAAGAAATAAGTTTTGAAGAGTTGAAATAATAAAGTGCGTTCGATTTTAATAGGAAAAAGGGAATTTTAACAGTGAATGCACTTTTACTTCGAAAATACATCCAATGAAGTGACTATTATATTTTCTATTCCAATGAATCACATGTAACTTTACACCCCATTAACAAACATCAAATGACACTAAAATTTGCGGATATAATAAATAGTTCAACGCCTACCTTGGTAGACTTTTCGGCCGAATGGTGTGGTCCTTGCAAAATGATGAAACCTATTTTGGATGAATTAAAAACAGAATTAGGCGAATCCACACATATACTAAAAGTTGATGTAGATAAGAATCCAAAAGCAGCAGCTGCCTATCAAATACAAGGAGTTCCAACACTTATATTATTCCAAAATGGAAAAATAAAATGGAGACAATCCGGAGTTGTGCCGGCTGGAGAATTAAAAAAAATTATACTAAACCACACCACCCATGCTTCTTAAAAACATATTGTATTCCACTCTATGGAATAAATGTCCTAAATGCCATCAAACGAATGTATTCATCTATAAAAACCCTTACAATTTAAGTCACATGAGTGAATTACACCCGATATGCAAAAATTGTGGTGAAAAGTACGAAAAGGAGCCCGGCGCTTTTTATGGTGCCATGTATGTGAGTTATGGCCTAATGGTAGGATGGTTTGTACTGTGTTGGGCGGCAAACTCTTTTTATTTTGAAATAGAGACATTTAATTTTTTAGCTTTTGTAATTGGAAGTATTATTCTATTTATGCCTGTTACTTTCCGCATTTCTCGCCTATTATGGCTAAATATTTTTATTCGATTCGATAAAGCCAAGGCAAAAGCAACCTCCAAATTAACTTAATTAATCGCAATGAAGTATCCATTTTCCTTATCCATTTTTGTGCTATTTTTCCTTGTAAGTTGTTCTAATTTGCAATCGCAAAACAGTAAGACAAACCTTAGCGCTTCTGAGTTTTCAGAAAAAATAAAACAACTTTCAGATGCTCTTATTGTGGATGTGCGCACTCCCGAAGAATTTGAAAAGGGGCATCTTGTAAACGCTAAAAACATCGACTGGAACAACGATAACTTTGATAGTGAAATTGCTTACTTGGATAAAACAAAACCCGTTTTTGTATACTGTCTTAGTGGCGGAAGAAGTTCATCGGCAGCAAATAAAATGCGGAATGATGGATTTAAAGAGGTGTATGAATTGAAAGGTGGAATTATGAAATGGCGTGCAGCCAAACTTCCCGAAACAACAAAAAACAGTAATGCGGGAATGAGTAAAGCTCAATTTGATGCATTACTCGACGGCGACAAATTAGTGTTGATTGATTTTTATGCAGATTGGTGTGTTCCTTGCAAAAAAATGAAACCTTTCTTGGAAGAAATTTCTAAAGAGCAAGAAGATAAATTGATATTAATCCGAATTAACGCAGATGATAATCAGGCTTTGTGCAAAGAGTTAAAGATTGATGCTTTGCCTGTTTTGCAGCTTTATAAGAATAAATCACTGCTTTGGAATCATCAAGGATTTATCGAAAAAAATGAAATTCTGAAAGCGCTCGAGGAGCAAGCATCAAAATAAAAGAAAACCCACTTTCAAAAAAACATTGAATCGGTTTACCCCTCTCACACGCCACTTATTTGTTCTTTCAATATAATTTAAAGTGTTGATTTCTCTGATTTCAAACAATGGATCTTCTTCCGTATCTATAAAATCAATAAAGGTGCTTAAAACCGAAAATACCTGCATATTAAACCCATAATCAAGAACAATCCTGTTTACAAAAATCCGGCTTCTGCCCCATCCAAGCATTAAATTCAAGCCTTTAAACTTTTGATGACTTGGACCGAAATCTCGTAACAAAGTATCTTTATAAGAATAATTGCTTTGCGCCGAATAGGTCATGTTGGATGTATAAGAAGTTTCAACCGTATTTAAAGTTGGACCAAACATAATGTAATGCCCCCAAGGAGCAATATATTTTGATTTAAAATATTTAAACGCCAAGGTGTAAGTCAATCCCTTAATGGAATAATATCCATTCGGTCTTGAGTAGTTGGAGTAATAATATGAATTATAATTCATCTTCATTGGTCTTGCATTATCATAAGCGGTGGAATAATAACGTACGGTAAAAGAAGCTATCCATTTATTGGAGAGGATAGCATCCAAATTACCTTCATGAATCAGATTAAAAGCCGGGCTTCCGCTACTGGCACTACCGTTTCTTCCAAGTATGGTTTCGTTATCGGCGTTAGGGCCAAAAATGGCAGGGCTTACATTAAGGCCATATCCTACAAGAAGCCGGTTTCCCATGTATCCGGTTGATTGCGAAAAAACCGAGGAGACAAATAAGCTGAAAAATAAACTCAGTTGGATGCTAAAAAACTTTGATTTCATTGATTATGGTTATTTCTGATGTTTTAATTCATAAAGGGTTTGGTACACTTTTCCATTTAAAAAATCAAAGGAATCACGGTGTTTGAAATATTCTGATTTCTTATATACCAATTCATTTGTTTTGAGGTCGAAAGCAAAACTGTAATAATAGGTTTGCCGTTTTCCTTTCTTGGGTTTGTAATTTATTATTCCAAATTTCAAGATATAACGCGTTTGATATTTATCAATAATTTGATCGATATCATTGGTACAAAAAATTGTCTGCCTCGCACAATCGCTGCAGTCATATTTTTCTGCAAGCCAATCTGAGACGATGGAATAATCATTCATTTTGTCGACCTCCTGAGCTGAAATTAAATCGGGGTCGAGGGTAACGAGTTTGAAATTTTGCTTTGCCGCGCAACGGTCAATGATCAATTTTAATTCCTTTTGTTTCTCGTCTGAGGTAATATATTGTACCGCTTCATCGACCTGTGACTTGTCAATTTTTAAATAAAAAGATTCCAGTAAAAGTACTTTATCAGTAGTTGGGTTGGTGTTAATCGGGATAGGCGCTTTTGCTATTTTTCTTTTAGAACGACTGGTTTTCCTTATTTCAAAATTGGAAGATGTATTTTCTGCATCCTTATCAATACTGCTATGTGTCGGAAATTTGCCAACAAATTCGGTATCGCTTATGAATAAATCCAGAAACATTTCCTTGTAATAAGCCGTGTCGTAATTTTTAAAATTATTCTCCTTTTGAATATTGGCTATCATTTCAGTTTTAGAAGTTGAAGCAATTTTTTGAGCGGCTAGTGAATCTCGAATGGCATCTGCTGTAGCCTCTCTTTTTTGCAAGCGCACAAAATCAACAATCCCCCATTTGGAATGCGACAAGAATTTAAATAAGCTATCGGAATAGCTTTCCAATCTTTTGTTTTCAGGAAATTTTTTGTGTTTTCTGTACACATAATTGAGCGACATCATCGTCCATTCATTGGACGGCATTTTTTTGATGAGGTAATAAATTTGTTGCGGGTAACTTTCAATTTCTTTATAGCTCGGAATGCCATCTTCCAGATAAGAATCCTTATCGTAACTGATTTCTGAATTATTTAGCAAGGTTAATGCATACAAGCATTTTGAAATAACTTCAGCCAGGTATTGGTTGTCGGGATATTTTTCTGCTAAAATATAGCCCGCATACAAGGCATTGGGGTAATCCCGGTTTTTCAAATACAAGCGGCACAGTTCCATTCTGGCAATGTCTCTGATGTATTGAAATTCCGTTTTTCCAATCAGGTAATCAACCTTGTCGGCATTATTTCGGGAAGCAACTAAATTGGCAATGGCCTGTTTTCTCTTCGCTGTATTAGGATGGGTTTGCTTGGAATCGTCTTCACTTGAATTGTTTCGAATGGAGGAAAACTCCTTTAAGAGGTAGCGGTTAGGAATCTTATAATGTTCAGTTTCAAAAAATGCCTTATTAAACTCTACCAACTCAAATGGAAGATGGGCATATTGCAAAACATCAAAAGCTTTTTCAGCCTGCAAAAAATCATATTTCGTTGCCTCAAATAATTTAAATCCTTCCAGATCAGCTTCGCTTTCCTTTTCTTTTGAATACTGACATTTTTCAATCAGTCTGTCTTCATTGTCCTTTCCGTTGTAATTGTTATTTTCGATTTTATGGTTTTGCACATACGAATTGATGTTGTGCTTTTTGGTATAGTGGGAGATTTCGTGACACAATACATAGGCAAGCTGGGCTTCCGATTCCAATTGGGAAATTAATCCAATGTCAATAAAAATATATCCTTTATCATAGCTGTAAGCATTCACTACAGCCGATTTGAGGGCATAGATATGCAGTTCCTTCCTAAGTGTGGGATTATCTTTTAAAATGATATCGGCAATTTTATTCAGGTAAACCGATACCTCGTCATTCACAAGCGTATTTCCACTCTTTACAATTTTCGCAATCTCATAGTTTGCTGCCGTTAGATAATTTCGTCGAAGCGATTTATCCTTGTCTTCATTATGGTTGAGGACGCTAATATCTTCACTGATCACTGAGCGTATATTTTGGGTAAATACGTCTGGAAGCAAACCCGATGATTTTAGGGGTTTGTAATTCTCTTTCAAATTTTGCTGTGCGAAGCAAATATTGCTTAGTAATAACAGATATGCAATTCTTTTTAGCATAATAGTAAGGCCAAATTAGTTATGGATTAATTGCACTTCTGTGTAAGGAAAACAAATCGAAGTGAAAATAAAAATAAAGCCGCAAAACTACACAAAATGAACTATTTGCAAAGTCGAATATAATTCTCCCTATTAGGCAATAAAAATGGCTTATCACAGAAACACAGCGCTCTAATTAATTTTTCTACTTTTGGCGGCTTAATACTAAACTAAACCCTTATCTATGAATAACCTTAAGAAAATATGCGTATTGGTTATGGCATTTGTTGTATTAGCTATTGTAGCAAATGCCCAAAGTTTTTCAATTAAAAAAGGAGTTGAATTTAAGCCAGTCGATAATTCCAGGTTTGATGGCTATATCGACTCGGATTCCAGTGGGGTTTATTTGATGCGCAACAGCACTGTGGGAAAAGGGATAACCAAAATTATTCAAAAGCTGGATGCAAAAACCTTAAAGGTGCTCTATTCCACAAAATTTGAATTGGAAAAAGGTGAAGTAGTAGAAGCCTCCTATCTGAAAAATGGAAAAATTATGGCTTTTACTTATTTGTATGTAAAAACAGAGCAGATTAAGTATTTTTTGCTTCGTGAATTTAATGCCACTAGTGGAAAAGCCTTAGGTGAACAAAAAAAAGTGGCAAGCCTTGAAAGTGATATCTTTGGAATTATGGGGCGTAATTTTTACGCATCATTTTCACCCGACGGATTAAAAATGGTGATAACCAGTGAATTCAAATGGTCCGGCAAGGAATCGCACGTGGAAGCAGTTATCTATGAAACTGCAACTTTTAAAAAAATCGCTTCAAAAGAAATCATCAGTGCATATTCCAATTCCACTATCAGCAGCTTTAATTATACGCTTGACAACAAAGGGACATTTTATTATTTATTCCGTTACTTAAAAGATGAAGAAGAAGAAATTACAGGACTAGCGCTGGCGCGCATTCCAGCAGAAGAAACGAAATCAGAAGTGACTCCGCTTCCCTTTGACAAACTGGATATTCAAAACGGTACTTTTAAATTTTTAGATAACAAATTGGTTTTTTGTGGGGTGTTTAAGGACATCGTAAAAAAGAAAGAGCGCAAACAAGGTAAGGTAGCGAACGTGGGTGTTTATTCCTTTTTTATTGATGTTAACACAGGTGAAATCACTAAAAAAGGCTTTGATTATTTCTCCAAAGAGGTGAGTCAAAAGCTTACGTATAAGGATGGTTTGATTGAAGAAAATCCGGCAAAAAAATATTATTCCTTTGAAAATATTTTCACTTTCAATGATGCCGTTTATTTAATCGAAAGTCATTCCTACACGATTTCGAGTAATAATTCTTCCTCCTCTTACGAGCGGGAATTAATTGTTTCAAAATTTAACAGTGCCGGGAACTTAGAGTGGATGAAAATTATTCCCAAGTTCACAGCGAATGACCTGAATACCTTTAATTACATTATCCGTAACAACCAAGTTTATTTGTTTTATTCGGAACATCCTAAAAACTTGGAAAAATTTACAGTGAACGACTATGAACCTAAAAAATATGCATCCATTCAAAACTACAATGGTTCGGTTTTAGTGTGCACTACCTTTGATGAGAAAGGGAATTTATCGCGCAAAGATTTATTTAGAAACCAAGGTTGGTGCTATGATCCTATGCCCAGCACCATTAGTTTAGATAAAGACAATGGTTTATTGTTGCGCATGATTAATAAAGATATGGAACGCTATGATAAAGTAACGATTGAATAAAAGTAGTTAAGAAAGGATGAGAAAGGGGGAAATTGTATCAGTTAAGTACGATTACTTTTTTCGTTTCTGTAAAATTTTCTCCTTCCAGTTTTAGGAAATAAATTCCAGACATGAGCTGATAGGCTTCCCAATTCAGATTGCTTATACCTGCTTTGAATTGTTTATTCGCAATAATTTGCATTTCTCTTCCACTGACATCCGTCAATTGAATCTTTACAATTTCAGCTTTCTTAAGTGTAAAAGAGATTGTTCCTGAATTTGAAACCGGGTTTGGGAAAATACTTAATGATTGAATTTTTGAACTTTCATCAATCCCTGTATTATTAATTATTGTTAGGGTTACCTGATTAGTAGTATCAGAGCAATCAGCACCGGGAGCCAATATGCATCTAAACACATAATTATTCAAACTCATATGATTTGCAAAAACTAAAAGTGTATCGCTATTGATTCCAGAGAAATAGATACTTGGTGGAATATTGACAAAATTTGCTAGGTATTTTCTTTGCCATTGACAAGTTACGCCAAGATTTTGACAATGAACTACAAACATAACAGTATCATGAAGATCTACAGTTTGATTAGTTGGTTGACTGGTAATAACCGGAATACCACTTGGGGTAATAGATATACCATTAGTTGCCCCTACATTGCAGGTATTAACAGGAGAAACAGTTACACTACCGGGGTTGGTTCCAATCAATATATTAACGGAATTAGTGCCCTGTCCATTACTAATTGTATTACCGGCAGGAACTGTCCATACATAACTGTTTGCTCCGTAAACAGGTGCAATAGAATATACAGTTGAGTCACCTTCGCATGGATGCACTTCACCTGCAATAGTTCCGGCAGGATAAGGATATTGGCAGGCTCCAACCTTCATTATAAAGTAGCCATTATTTGCTCCCAGATAATACTTTCCTGGCCCCGGATCTAAATCGGCAGAATCGGTTGCTGCTCCAAGGAAGTATTCTTGATTATAAACATTCTTACCTTTGAATCTCATATCCAACATTTCGTTTAATCCACCAGGAACAGAGGCTTGTACATAATTCCCAAGTGAATCCAACACTAACTGAAAATATCCATGATTTGTTGAATTCACTGTAAAGTAATTGGTTGGCAATCCAGGATTCAAATCACATGTACCTTCAAAATAACCTTGAAAG
Organism: Bacteroidota bacterium; assembly: GCA_016721765.1. Taxonomy (NCBI): domain Bacteria; kingdom Pseudomonadati; phylum Bacteroidota; species Bacteroidota bacterium. Next base: position 253,597 of record JADKHO010000003.1, on the reverse strand, counting down.
GAGAGTTTACCTTTGGCTTCCAACCAGATTGAGGTGACAAAATTATCTTCATTATTTCCCAGTCTTCTTGCCCACTTAAAGTCACCTCCGCTATCCAATTTGCACATAACTATATCCGGATAAGTGCCCAATGCTGTAATATTAGTTGTGCCCGAACCCGGATCAAAGTCTACAGTTCCTTTAAAATCACCAGATATAATAACATTTCCGCTGCTATCAGGAATGCAAAAATTTCTAAAGACTGCATTGCTGATATTAAAACTTTTAGCCCACTTAAAATTCAGATAAGAATCATATTTGCAAACAAAGTACTTGTAGTCTATTGTACTCGTGTTTATTAAATTTGTGATTCCCGGTCCGGCATCAAAATCAACTGTATCTAAAAAAAAACCAGAAATGAAAAAATTTCCGTTTATGTCAGCTGTCATATTTGTAGGATTACAATCTCCTCCGCCTCCAAAAAATTTAAGACCAATAAATGCTCTTGAGGTATCTAATTTCAATAAAAAGCCATCATAACTTCCCGCCCAACCGGTAGTAGAATTAACCTGATAAGTTGCACTCGGGCTTGGGTCGAAGTCAACAAGACCTAAGAATGTTCCGGTGAGAATCAAATTTCCAAAAAGATCGAATTGCATTGAATTAATAATGGAAGTGGAAACAAAACCAATACCTGGAATTGTTCCAGCCCAAATAAAATTACCATTCTTGCTTAATTTTACAATAAAACCAGATGTATGTCCAAAAGATAAATTATATGTGGCAGGTCCAGGGTTAAAATCATATGTACCACTATACAAAGTCCCTGCTATATATACGCAGCCTTGATCATCAACTAAAAGGCTATGAGAATAATTTACACTGTACAAATTAAAACCTGTAGCCCAAAGCAAATTACCACTGGTGTCATATTTTGCAACATATAAATTGTTTGAATTTGGGGAGGTACTCAAATTGAAAACACCCAATCCTGGATCAAAATCATATGTTCCTTGAAAAAAACCAGCGCGTAAAATATTCCCGTCAGGATCGAAAGCTGTACTACCATTCAATGCAGGAATTGCCCATTGAAAATTTTGAGCATTTATCCTTGTAAAAAAAAACAATAGTAATAGAAGGACGAATAGTTTTCGCATAGGCAATAGCACTAAATTATTAATGGTTTTGATAAGTCTAGGCCACCTGCGCCTTAATAATATTCAGCGCCCCACCCGCTTTAAACCACTCGATTTGCTGTGCATTGTAAGTATGGTTTACTTTTATTTCGTCACGACTTCCATCCTTGTGATTTAACACCATGCTTAATGGAACACCCGCTGTAAAATTGGTTAAGCCAATAATATCAATGCTATCGTCTTCTAAAATTTTATTGTAATCTTCTTTGTTTGCAAAGGTCAAAGCCAACATGCCTTGTTTCTTTAAATTGGTTTCGTGGATGCGGGCAAAGGATTTTACCAATACCGCGCGAACACCTAAGTGGCGTGGCTCCATTGCAGCATGTTCACGGGAAGAACCTTCTCCGTAATTTTCATCACCCACTACAATACTGCCTACTTTTGCTGCTTTGTAGGCACGCTGCACAGCCGGCACAGAGCCATAATCACCAGTTAATTGATTTTTTACAGAATCTGTTTTTTCAGTATAAAAATTCACAGCTCCAATCAACATGTTATTTGAAATATTATCTAAATGGCCACGGAATTTTAACCATGGACCAGCCATGGAAATATGATCTGTAGTACATTTTCCTTTCGCTTTTATCAACAATTTCAAGCCTTTCAAATCCACCCCTTCCCAGGCAGCAAATGAATCCAATAATTGCAGGCGCTCACTTGTTGGTGAAACCAATACTTGCACTTTGCTTCCATCGGTAGCTGGAGCTTGATATCCGGCATCTTCAACGGCATAGCCTTTTGGAGGCATTTCCAAGCCTTTTGGTTCATCTAGTTTTACCTTCTCTCCCTTCTCATTTGTTAAGAAATCAGTTAAAGGATTAAAAGTCAAATCACCGGCAATGGCCATTGCTGTTACCATTTCAGGAGATGCAACAAATGAATGTGTATTTGGATTACCATCCGCACGTTTGCTGAAATTTCGGTTGAAAGAGGTTATGATAGAATTTTTTTCTTGCTTCTCGGCACCATGTCTTGCCCACTGTCCGATACACGGCCCGCAAGCGTTTGCCAATACCACACCACCCATTTTCCCAAAGGTTCCAAGATACCCATCACGTTCCACCGTAAAGCGCACTTGCTCGCTACCGGGGGTAATGGTGTATTCTGATTTTGTTTTTAAATTTTTATCGATGGCTTGTTGTGCCAAGGAAGCAGCACGAGAAATATCTTCGTAAGAGGAATTGGTGCAGGATCCAATTAAACCCACAGACAATTTTTGCGGCCAATTATTTTCGCGCACGGCAGCAGCAAATTTACTGATAGGCCAAGCCAAATCCGGGGTGAAAGGTCCATTGATATGAGGCTCCAATTCGGATAAATTAATTTCAATAACTTGATCAAAATAAGCAGTCGGATTTTCATACACTTCTTTGTCTCCACGCAAGTGAGCAGCCACACCATCTGCAGCGGCAGCAACATCGGCACGACCTGTTCCACTCAAATAATCACTCATTTTTTTATCGTAACAAAAGATCGAAGTGGTAGCTCCAATTTCAGCCCCCATGTTACAAATGGTTCCTTTTCCGGTACAAGATAAACTATCTGCACCTTCGCCAAAATACTCCACAATAGCATCTGTACCGCCTTTAACAGTAAGAATGCCGGCCACTTTCAAAATAACATCTTTAGCTGAAGTCCAACCGTTCAATTTACCGGTAAGCTTCACTCCAATTAATTTGGGGAATTTTAACTCCCAAGGTAAACCGGCCATCACATCACAAGCATCGGCACCTCCTACACCAATTGCAATCATACCAAGGCCGCCCGCATTCACGGTGTGTGAATCGGTACCAATCATCATTCCACCCGGAAATGCATAATTTTCTAATACCACCTGATGGATAATACCAGCTCCCGGTTTCCAAAAACCAATACCATATTTGTTAGAGACAGATGCCAAAAAATCAAATACCTCTTTGCTTTTATCAATAGCACTCGCTAAATCTTTAGCAGCACCTTCCTTTGCTTGAATTAAGTGATCACAATGCACTGTACTCGGAACTGCCACTGTAGGGCGACCAGCCTGCATAAATTGCAATAAAGCCATTTGTGCTGTGGCATCTTGCATAGCAACTCTATCGGGATTAAAATCCACGTAAGATTTAGCACGTTCAAATGCTACACTTGCATTGCCATCGCTTAAGTGGGAATACAATATTTTTTCTGTTAAAGTTAAGGGTCGACCAACCACTTTGCGCGCAGCTTCTACTCTACTCCCCATTTGAGAGTAAACTTTTTTAATCATGTCGATATCGAATGCCATGTTGAAATTGGGATTTAGGATTTGAGAATTAGGATTTAATGAACTGATAAATTAGCTGTATTTCACAAAAAGTGTCAATCACCACTAAATTTGGAGTGCAAGGTACAAAATGTATACTTTTTTGAAAAGATAAAAACTCAAAAACTTTCTGTGCTTACTCTAGCAATAGTTTCAGCTTTTTAAAAGCCAATTGATTGGCCGGAGTATTCACGGATGAATAAACCTTACGTTTTTCTTTATTGGTAAGATGCCAACTCAATGAAATATTGTCCCAGTATTGATTGTAAAGTACAAAATCAACCACATCAATTTTTCCTTTGTACCATTCACCGGCGTAATTCAATACATCGCTTTGATTGAAATCTTGCACGTGAAATAAATTACCATACAAACTTCCAACGGGCTCCTGAATAGATTGCATAATGGTTTTGGGAGGATTGGCATCTACAGCAAAAAATTTATCTCTGTCACGTATTTGGATAATGATTACTCCACTTGTATTTTCTTCAATCCAGTCCCGAAAGGTAAACAAGAACTGCACACTTGTTTCTTTTCCAAAATTATCTCTTACCCCTGCATCCATAACCTCCATAGCCGGTTTACTCGGCAAAGAAACGGTAGGTAAAATATATGGAAAAGTTGCACTCATGCGGAGCGCGCTTGTGAATAGTACATTGCCGGCGTCCTGCTGTTTAAAGAAGCTCGAAAATTCAATAGCGGGCACCACATTGGTAACATGCACATTGTCGGCTTTTCGCGATTGAGTAAGGTATGAAATCGGTAAGGGTGAAATCATCAGCTTTCTTCCATCATTAATAATGGTAGGGCTTAAAATCATCATAGGTATTTCGGCATTTCGTTCCGGATCGTAATAATCTGCCAGCTTCTTTGCCAGTATATAATTTGTATTTTCATTTAGCTTACGTTCAAATGCGAAAGCTCTGTCACGTCCATATTTATAGCGCCCTTCGGTAACACTTTGCAGTGGGAAAAACCAGTCGTTCACAGCCATACTTAGTGCGATAGGATTTAGTAGATCTTTGGATATATTGTCCCGCAAAATTGGATGATAAATATTTTGAACTTGTTGTTTACGATTCATTAACATCAACTCCCGCAAATAAGCGGCGCCAATGATTCCGCCGGACGCTCCGGTAATAAGTTGGGTGTGTTTCAACAATTGTCCATCCAATAAACTATCGGCATATTGCAGCGAATAAAAAGTCCAAAGTGTTGAACGCAAGCCACCTCCGCTCGTATTTACTAAAATAAGTTTGGGTTTGCGCTTAATCTTTCGGCTGTTCAGCGCATTTTTCATACGCCATTTTTCCAAGACCCCGATTGTAAATGCAATATCTTTATTTTTTTGCATCTTTAGTGTATCCAAGGCATGCAAATTTTTATTGCTGAATTCTGCTTCGGGCACATTGTAATTCATGTTATAGGCTTTGTTTCTGTTTTTGAAAAAATCGAATTGATACAGAAAATTTACCGACACTAATAGAATAACAAATACGGTAGTACTCCATGCGCGAAACCAATTGTAAAGCGCGGAATTTACCATCAGATACATGGTAAAAAGCAGCATTAGGCTTGCTCCAGCCGGAATATTAAACACATCAATATCCCTAAAAAAGCCAATTGTAAGTAAGCTTATTATAGCAGCCAATTCAAAGGTGGCAGCGTTTCTATGATTTTGCTTTAATACCCTTAAAAGCGTTCGCTTTTCGTACATGTCAATATCCTGCACCCTTTTTAATTTAAAAAAGTTACTCAGGTAATGCTGCACATGAACATCCTTTTCGATCTTATAATTCATGGCATCCCACTTTTTTTTACGAGCCAAAAAAACTTTATTCAAAGCTTTAAAGGATGGATCTAACACTTGTTCGGTTTCCACTCCAAACATTTTGTATACATCCTTATTGGTGGTAAAAAAATAAGTCAATGCTAAAAATAGAAAAAGTAATAAGCCGCTTAAAAACCCGGCTAAATCAAAGTAAACTTGCCATCGAGATACAAACTGGTCGCTACGTTGAAAGGTGTATATTTCGATTATATAGGTAATTAAAAAAATAAGCGGAATGATGGAATTGTTGAGGCAATATTTCATAAAAGGATTCTTTAAGGTCCCTAAAAAAGGAAAATGAAATCCATTGATGATATAACTCGAAATATTAAAAGCCATAATAAATCCACCGGTTGCGAATCCTACCATAAAATAGGAAAGCGCATTTACCTTATCGAAATATTCAGGATTTAAAAACAGATAGGGAATGCCGTAACGCGGTGCAATACTTTTAGTAATTAGTCCAAAAACCAGTGTCCAAAAAATTAGTAAGACATGATTTCGTTTAAAAAGTAAAATCAATAACTGCACAGGAAAGAAGTATAAAACACTTCTAACACGCTGACTCTTGAGAATAAATAATCTCATCTGTGCTGTTTAGTTATTTAATTATTGAGTTTTTGAGATGGTGAATTGTTATAGTATTAGGTTTTACTTTTGTCGAAGCTTTGCAATTTTTTTTGATGGTATCTATTTAACGATGATTGGACGGAAGAGTTTCCAAAATAAACTTATCCAATTTTTTCGTTCACTAGTTTTAAAATTTCCTGTTCTGCGGCTTGGGTTTTTGATTCGATTTCTTTTCCCCTTGCGAGGATAGCTGCAGTATAGGCTTTGTCGTTCAATCCACTTGAATTAATGCGAACATTCATAAATGCGCCCATGACTGCTGCTCTTGCGCACAGCGCACCAACACCTGCATCGGTAACCGAATTGGGATTTCCAGACTCCACCATTGCTTTAATCGTTTGCAAGGATGCATAAGCCAGTTCCATTACTTTAAAGGGAACTTCAATAGCATATTTGGTTGCCTCTTGAATCGCTTGCGTACGCTGATTTTTTTCTGCCTCCGTAGCCTTTGGCAAAGCAAATGCATTCATAATTTTATTGAATGCATGAGTATCTTCATCCACTAACTTTAGCAACTCATTCTTAAGTTGTTCTCCGCGCTCCGCCCAATTCGAAAACTCTTCCCAACGTTCGTCCCATCCTGCTTTGTGTGCTGAAAGATTTGCCACCATAGTAGCTAAAGAAATGCCAAGTGAACCAACATAAGCCGAAATAGAGCCACCGCCCGGCGCCGGGCTTTCACTCGCCGTTTCATTTGCAAAGGCGGTTAAATTCATTGAAATTAATTTTTCAGCACCGGCATCTTTTAATAAATATTCAATAATACGTTCCTCCGGTTTAAAGGGCGCCAGTTCATCCAAACCCATTGATTTTATAGCAATTTTTATGAGTTCCTTCTCGGAAACACCAAGCGAACGTTGTTGCTTTTTCAAAAAATATTTACCTGCATCCAACATCGCCTTTAAAGGAATTAATCCAACTAATTCTGATCCACTCACACGAATCCCACGCTCGTTTGCTTTTTTGCATACTTCATCAAATGCAATGTGCACAGGCGTTATGTTGATGTTGGTTAAATTCATTGAAATTTGCGCTATACCGTATTCTTCGATAAACCAACCAATTGCTTTTACCGATTTTAATGTACCTGGAATATTTACCGGCTTACCATTTTCATCGTTCACAATTTTTCCGGTGGAAGGATTTCCTTCGCGTTTAACTCTTCCCGCTTCCCGCACATCAAAAGCAATTGCATTTGCACGTCGGGTGGAAGTGGTATTTAAATTCACGTTATAAGCAACTAAAAAATCTCTTGCACCAATAACTGTACTTCCGGCTTTTACCGAGTGCTCAACAGGACCGAAATCCGGTTTCCATTCCGGTAATTTTATCTTTTTAAAAAATCCTTCATATTCTCCCGCTCGAATTACCGACAAATTATTGCGTGCTGTGTTAGGCTGGGCTGCTTCATACAAATACACGGCAATTCCTGCTTCCTTGCCAACTCTTGCCCCTAATTTTTTTGCCCATTCAGCAGTTTCTTCCATGCTTATACCGGCTATGGGAATTAAAGGACACACATCTGTAGCACCCATTCGAGGATGTTCCCCTTTGTGCTTGCTCATGTCAATTAGCTCGCTTGCTTTTTTTATGGCCAAAAATGCAGCATCAATTACGGAATGTGGATTCCCCACAAAAGTCACGACAGTGCGATTGGTAGCCTTTCCGGGATCTACATTTAATAATTTAACACCTTCCACCGATTCAATTTGATCGGTTATTTGCTTGATGATGTTTAGGTCGTTTCCTTCACTAAAATTGGGTACACATTCGATGAGTTGATTCATTTTTCTATTTTATTTTTGCTGAAAAAAGATAAGCATTCTTTCAGCTTTTAGTTAAGTTCAATTACCTCTCCGTTAATTATCACCGTTTCAATTAAATCGCTAGCAAAGCTGTAAGGAATAAAATTATAACTCGGTATTTCTTTTGTGATAAACACATTTGCCTTTTTGCCCACTGTAATACTTCCATGCGTTTCACTAAGCCCCATCGCATACGCCGAATTAAGGGTTGCTGCATTTATGGCTTCCTCCGGAGTTAATTTATACTGCACACAAAGCAGCGACAACATAAAGTTCATGTTACCACATGGACTACTTCCTGGGTTATAATCACTGGCCACAGCAAGCGGAAGGCCGGCATCAATCATTTGTCGTGCAGGAGGATTGGGTAGAGATAAAAAGAAAGCAGCACCCGGCAAAACCGTTGGCATGGTTGCCGATTGAAGCAAACAGTTAATCTCCTCTTCACCCACATATTCAAGATGATCCACACTAATAGCACCACAGTTCACACCTGCCTGAACTCCACCTGAACAACTCATTTGATTGGCATGCACCTTTGGAATCAAGCCATGATTTCTACCTGCCATTAATATTTTTATGGTTTCTTCCGGAGTAAAATAGCCCTTTTCACAAAACACATCACAAAATTCAGCCAAGCCTTCTGCAGCTATTTGTGGTAACATTTCCTCAACTATCAACTCAATGTAGGCATTACGATTTTCTTTGTATGCCGCGGGTATAGCATGTGCACCTAAAAAGGTGGATTTAATTTCGATAGGTGTAAGGGATTTCAATTTCTTAATTACGCGCAACATTTTTAGTTCATCATCAACCGAAAGACCATAACCACTTTTAATTTCAAGTGCACCGGTTCCCATCCGAATAACCTGATGAATTCGAAGCATAGCAGCTTCTATCAAATCCTCTTCACTTGCAGCATGTAACTTCTTTGCCGAGTTGAGTATGCCTCCGCCACGATTGGCAATATCTTCATAAGAAAGTCCATTTATGCGGTCAACAAACTCGCCTTCACGCGTGCCGGCATACACAATGTGTGTATGAGAATCGCACCAGCATGGAAAAACCAGTTTATTATCCGCATCAATAACTGTTAAATCTGTCCAATCGCTTATTCCCGGCCAATCCTCCATTTTTCCATAATCCACAATCACATCATCCTCCATCGCAAGATAGGCATTCTCAATACAGGGAAGGGATTTCATTGCTTCGCCCTTAAGGCAAACAATACTCGCATCGGCCCGAACCTGCACTAATGATTTAATGTTTTTTATCAGTAGTTTCATTTCTTATTCCTGCGATTCAATGAGAAAATAAAAATTCATACTCAATGCTAATTAACAGCCCGAATATAATAATTAGATAGTATCTGAAACACAGAAACAAATTCAATTTGTTAAACAAATTATTCACTAATTTCGCTGCCTATGTCAGGCAATACCTTTGGTAAAATTTTTACGCTTACCACCTTTGGTGAATCACATGGAACTGCTATTGGTGGTGTTGTGGAAGGTTGCCCGGCCGGATTAAAAATTGATTTCGATTTTATTCAAAATGAACTGAACCGAAGAAAACCGGGACAATCAAAAATTGTATCACAACGCAAAGAAAGCGATACCGTTGATTTTTTATCCGGAATATTTGAAGGAAAAAGTACAGGTACTCCAATTGGATTCATTATTAGAAATGAAGATAGCAAGCCTAAAGACTATTCTCACCTTAAAGATGCATATCGCCCTTCTCATGCAGATTATACCTATGATGCCAAATATGGAATTAGAGATTTTCGAGGAGGAGGTCGAAGCAGTGCGCGTGAAACTGCAACACGGGTTGTTGCCGGAGCCCTTGCTAAATTAATTTTAGCAAAAAGCGGAGTTCGCATTCATGCATACGTTTCACAGGTGGGCGATATACAATTGCCCAAAAACAAAAATCAAATTGATTTTACCCTTATTGAATCGAATAGCGTGCGTTGCCCCGATAAGCTCACTGCCGAAAGAATGCTGAAAAAAATTGAAGCGGTGCGTAAAGCAGGCGACACGATTGGTGGTGTTGTTTCTTGCCTCCTTGAACAAGTTCCGGTGGGTCTTGGAGAACCGGTGTTTGATAAACTGCACGCTGATTTAGGAAAAGCCATGCTGAGCATTAATGCTGTGAAAGGATTTGAATTTGGCTCAGGCTTTGAGAGCGCCAGTATGCTTGGTTCTGAGCACAACGACCTTTTTGTTCCTTCTCCAAAATCAAAAAAAATTATTACCCTTACCAATCACTCAGGAGGCATACAAGGAGGCATCTCGAATGGCGAATCAATACTGTTTCGCGTAGCTTTTAAACCTGTAGCTACCATAATGAAAACGCAGGCAACGGTCGATTCAAAAGGATTAATAACGACCATTAGCGGTAAAGGGCGACACGACCCATGCGTAGTTCCACGAGCCGTTCCTATCGTAGAAGCAATGGCAGCCTTGGTACTGGTTGACCATCTCCTCAGAAACCAAAGTACTAAACTCAGTGATTTAAAATTCTAACATTCCATTCAAGTAAAAATTAGCCCTCGGGGTATTTTTTTGTGGAGAATTAAACGCGTTAATCTTAATACACATCTCACTTTAAACCAATGGGTTAACTACAAACATTGGTTTTGAGTAGAATCATGCCATTAAAAACATAATATTACTTAAATTCGCAACCCCATTTGGGTTTATTCGAAGGTTTAGGCACACTGCACTTCTTCTTGATTTGCATTGCCAAAATCCTAGCAATAAACGAATTTCGAATGGGATGTGTTTATGTGAACAAAATGGCAAAAAAGAAGAAGATTATTATTGTTATAGGTACAAGACCTAATTTTATAAAAATTACGCAATTTAAACAGGAAGCGAAAAAATTTTCAAACCTCGAATTAAAAATTGTACATACCGGTCAGCATTACGATACTAAAATGGCGGATGTTTTTTTTGACCAGTTTAAACTTGTACCGGATTATTTTTTAAATATTGCTCCCAATACTGCCAATAAACAAATGGCAGAGATTATCGATAAACTCGAAGATGTATTGTTGGACTATGCACCTGATTGGGTGATAGTGGTGGGCGATGTAAATTCCACTTTTGCAGCAGCACTTACCGCCAACAAATTAGGAATTAAAATAGCTCATCTGGAAAGTGGCTTGCGCAGTTTCGACAATACTATGCCGGAAGAGCACAACCGCATACTCACCGATGCAATTAGCAATTTGTTTTTTGTAACCGAAGAAAGTGGGATGAAAAACTTATTAGCCGAAGGAAAAACAAAACAAAATACCTTTATGGTTGGCAATACCATGATTGATACCATGGTAGCCTTCAAAAAGGATATTGAAAAATCCGGCATTCTTTCTAAAATTGGTGTTTTACCGGGGCAATATGTGCTTATGACCATGCATCGTCCGGCTACTGTTGATTCCAAAGAAGGACTAAAAAAATTAATTCAACTTATTGAAACCATTACGAGAAAGTTTAAAGTTGTATTTCCAATACATCCACGCACTGTTAATAACATGGAGTATTTTAATTTGCATCAACGCTTAAAAGAAAATAAAAATTTAATCATTTCCGAACCGTTAGATTATTTCAGTTTTCAAAAACTCATCAAAGAATCAAAACTTATCATAACCGATAGCGGCGGAATACAAGAAGAAACAACATTCTTAAAAGTACCTTGTTTGACTTTACGTTCCAATACCGAAAGACCAATAACCGTAAGCGTTGGATCAAATGAACTAATTCCATTTGACATAAAAGTGATTGATAAAAAAATAAACAGTATCATAAACGGAACATACAAAGCCGGCAAAATTCCAAAATATTGGGATGGCAAATCAACTGAACGAATCATAAAAATACTGAGTAAAAACTGATGCTTTATATAACACTCGACGACGGCTATTCATCGGTTTACCAGAGTCAGGTAATAGATACCTGTAGCTACATCTCTCAAAATTATAATACACGCGTAAAACTAATTGCTTTTTTTTCACCCCGTGTTTATTTCCAAAATCGCAGGAAAATAAAAAAAGCTTATAAAGACTGCATAATTCTCCCCTTATTTCCACTTCAAAAATGGAAATGGAATATTCTGCCTCTGATTTTATTTAACTTTTTCTTTCGGCACAAAACAGCCATTTGCCGTAATCCCTTTGCTGCCAATTTAGGAGTGTCGTTAAAGAAATACCGTTTATTAAAAAATGTTGTATTTGATGGCCGTGGAGCAACTTTTGCCGAATGGAATGAATATGATGTTACCCCCAGTGATGCCATTCGCGATTCGATTAAGCCGGCTGAAAAAATTGCCGTATTACAAGCTGATTTCCGCATTGCAGTTTCGCAAAAACTAGTAGAATATTGGGAAAAAGAATTCGGCTACAGCGATAATAAACATGTTGTAATTCCAACTACTTTGCTTACAAATTTTTCACATTCCGATTTCTCCGACGAAAAAATTAAAGCAGTACGTCATGAATTTGGATTTGAAGATAAAGATATTGTACTTATTTACTCCGGCTCTTCGCAAGGCTGGCAATCCTTTGACTTGGTGACCGATTTTTTAGCCACTCAAATGCGAAAAAATGCAAATGTGAAAATCCTCTTTCTTACGCATGAAAATGAGTTGGTCAGCAAACTAAAGAACGATTTTCCAGACAATGTGAGAGTAAAATGGGTCGACCATCATTTCATTAATTTGTATTTATCGGTGGGAGATTATGGATTGTTAATTAGAGAACAATCACTAACCAACTCGGTTGCATCACCCACCAAATTTGCCGAATATTTAGCATTAGGATTGCCTGTTCTAATTTCCGAAAACCTTGGTGATTACTCAGAATTTGTGCTGCATCATAAGTGCGGATGGATCGTTACGAGTGCTGAAATGGAAATGAATTTAAGAAAACGCCCTTACGACGAAAAACAACGTTTAATAGAGCTTTCGAAAAAATATTTTTACAAAAACTCAGCTCAAAACCAATTGGCTTACAGTATACTTTTGCAAGAATTAAATATTATTTAGCTTGAAGGTAGCTTTACTTACAGACGGTATTTATCCTTATGCCATGGGTGGTATGCAAAAACATTCGTACTATCTTGCAAAATATCTTGCAAAAAATAAAATTGAAGTTGACCTCTACCATTTCTCTCAAAACAATACTTACGACATTCATCAACTGGAATTTTTTAGCGAGGAAGAAAAAAAATACATTCACTCCATTCTAACTCCTTTTACACACTTTCCAAAATTGCCGGGACATTATTTGCGAGAGTCCTATCACTATTCCGGATTAATTTATCGTAGCTTAAAAAAACAGGCGGCTGTTGATTTCATCTATGCCCAAGGATTTACCGGATGGAAAATTATCGAGGCTAAAAAATTGGGTGAAAAACTTCCTCCACTTGCTCTTAATTTTCATGGGATGGAGCCTTTCCAAAAAACGATTGGATTGCGTGCCAAACTGCAACAGCAATTGCTCATTGGAGCCATGCGGTATAATCTTAAAAATGCAGATGTGGTGTATTCCCTTGGCGGGAAGTTGAGTAACTTGTTGCGGGAAGAAGGAATTTCTTCAAATAAAATAAAACAAATTCCAATTGGCCTTGAGCCCGCATGGATAAGTGATAAGGTTCACGCTTCCGGACCTGTGCGTCGCTTTGTATTTATTGGACGATATGAGCGTAGAAAAGGGATTGAAGAATTAAATAAAGTATTGAAGCAACTAATAGGAAAAGAAAAATTTGAATTTCATTTTATTGGTCCGATTCCAACTAAAAAACGCATTCAATCGGATCAACTTATTTATCATGGAAGTATCATTGATCAATCCGAAATTCAAAAAATTGTTCGCAGTTGCGATATCTTAATAAGTCCTAGCTTTGCGGAAGGAATGCCCACTGTTATTTTAGAAGCCATGGCATCCGCATTAGCGGTTATTGCTACCGATGTAGGCGCAGTAAGCGAATTGGTTTCGGATAAAACCGGATGGCTTGTTACAGCTCCAAAAACAAAACTCATAAAAGCTGCAATATTGGCCGCACTTAAAGTGGATGCAAAGGAACTACAAAACATGAAGGAAAAAAGCAGAGAGCTGGTAAAAAAGCATTATTTATGGGATGAGATTATTGCTAAAACAATTTCCTCTATCCAAGAAACGATAAAACAAGTCTAGCTTAATTCCTATCTAAGTTCAGTAAAATTTTTATTTTTCTACGGCAAGTAACTCCCAAATCAATGCACTCTCAAACCCCCGACTCATGGCATATTGAGCTACCTTATAGTTTGCCTTTATTGGATTTTTTTCCTTAAGCTGGTTTGCTTTCTGACTTAAAATGGCTTGAAGTACTTCCCGGTAATCATCTTCGTCAATTGCAGCAATCCCTTTCTTAATACAATATTCGGAAGTCCCCTTTAGTTTTAATGCTTGCCGGATTTTATTTCTTCCCCATTTTTTAATTCTGAACTTCCCTCCGGCATAAGCAATGGCAAAACGTTCTTCATTTAAAAAATTATCGGCTATCAATTTTACCAAAATTTCCTCTACCACTTCCTTCCATAATCCCCACTCGTATAACTTATCACGCACTTCCTGCTGACTTCGTTCCTGATACGCACAATAGCCACGTGCTTTCAAATACGCTTGTTGTGGATCGGTAATGCGCTTGGTTTTCTGCTCTTCGGAATAATTCATACCTCTGCTGGCAAGTTAAATAAGCACACGAGCCCATCAATATTCAAAGACGCCAAATTCGCTTTTTATAGTGAGCTTCTTTTTGGCGGATGCTTCAACACGTCCAATTACTTTTGCATCGATGTCAAACGATTTCGAAATCGAAATTATTTCTTCCGCATATTCGGGAGCTATGTATATCTCCATTCGATGCCCCATATTAAACACCTTGTACATTTCGCTATAAGGTGTTTGAGATTGTTCTTGTATTAATTTAAATAAGGGTGGAACCGCAAATAAATTATCTTTAATGATGTGCACCTTATCCACAAAGTGAAGGACTTTTGTTTGCCCGCCTCCACTGCAATGCACCAATCCATGAATATGCTTTCGGTATTTTTCCAAAATTTTTTTCATTACCGGAGCATAGGTTCGTGTGGGTGACAAAACCAATTTGCCGGCGCTAATTTTAAAAGGTGAATGCCCTGCTGGATTTAGAAACTGGCTTGCAGGAATGTCAATTTCATCTGTCAGTTTTAGCTTGCCTGAATACACTAAATCGGCAGGAACTGCTCCATCATAACTTTCGGGAAACTTAGTTCTATACTGCTTATCAAACACATCGTGTCGTGCACTTGTAAGCCCGTTGCTGCCCATTCCTCCGTTGTATTCATTTTCATAGTTAGCTTTACCGAAAGAAGCCAAACCAATAATTACATCTCCGGCTTGAATTCGATCATTCGAAATTACATCCGCTCGTTTCATGCGGCACACAACAGTGGAATCCACAATTAAAGTCCGCACCAAATCCCCAACATCAGCAGTTTCACCACCGGTACTATGAATACCAATTCCATAGTTTCGCAGCTGTGCCAATACTTCTTCAGTGCCGTTAATGAGTTGTGCAATTACCTCTCCGGGGATAAGGTTTTTATTTCGGCCAATTGTAGAGGAGAGCAAAATATGATCCACGGCTCCCACACACAGCAAATCATCGGTATTCATAACAATTGCATCCTGCGCTATTCCTTTCCAAACTGAATCATCGCCGGTTTCTTTCCAGTAAATATAAGCCAAAGAAGATTTTGTACCAGCACCATCAGCATGCATCACAATGCAAGAATTTTCATCGCCCGATAAAAAATCAGGAACAATTTTGCAGAATGCTTTCGGAAAAAGTCCTTTATCCAAACCTTTAATGGCAGCATGTACATCTTCTTTTGATGCAGAAACTCCCCTTTGATTGTAGCGTGTATCTTGTGTCATGGATATAAAAAAAGCGTCCCGTTCTTCATCGAAAAACGGGACGCATTAAAATTAGTTGTACTAATTACTCTCCGTCTTCTTCTTCCCCGCTTGCGTCCTGAACTTTAGGAGCTACCTTAGGTGCATTGGGATCTAATTTTGGAACGTAATCTTCGCGCAAAACTTTAAATTCTGTTCTTCTGTTCTTTTGGTGAGCTGCTTCTTTTTCTTCGTTTGATTTTAAAGCTGCAATTTCTTTGTCAGAAATTAAAGGACGATCTTCACCGTATCCTTTTGCTGTTAAACGATCTGCAGCAATTCCTTTCAAAATTAAATAATCCACAACCGATTGTGCTCTTTTTTGTGAAAGCACAGCATTGTTTTTATTGTTATCACGAGTATCGGTATGTGAACCTAACTCGATTGTTACATTCATATTATCTTCTAGGGTTTTAATTAAACCATTCAAAGAATCTTGATATTGTGGTTTTAAATCCCATTTTGCAAGGTCATACAAAATATCCGGTAAACGAATTGGACCTTTTTTAATGGATTTCAACATCAAATCTTTTGTAAACACTTGAGCTGTTTCAGAGCCAACTGTAGTAAAGGTTCCTTTATCTCCAAGGTATTTATCCATACCTGAACTAATGGTATAAGAAACATTTTGTGTAACGTATCTTTTTCCATCAGGAGTTGCGTCAAAGTTGTAGCTTCCTTTAGCATCGGTCGTTTGTTCAACACTTGAGCCATCGCTGCCAATTAATTTTACCACTGCACCAACTATTGGTTCTTTGCTATCCACATCCAACACTTTACCCATTACACTGTAAACCAAGGGAGGCATTGTAAATGACCAAATATCATCAGCGCCTTTTCCGCCTTCACGCGCAGAAGAAAGATATCCTCTGTTTGATTTTGCTTCGTAAATTAATCCAAAATCATCAGCAGGAGAGTTAATTGGCGACTTCATGTTTTCAGGAGCTGCAAAGTTTTCTCCGTTCTTAGCACACATAAAAATATCTAAACCACCCATTCCTGCTAATCCGTTAGAAGCGAAATATAAATCACCGTTATCGCGCACAAAAGGATACATTTCATCTCCTTCGGTATTAATTTTTCCGCCCATGTTCACCGGCTCACCCCATTTTCTTGAACCTTTATCGTAAGTACTAACCCATAAATCTTTTCCACCCATTCCGCCCGGCATATCAGAAGAGAAATACAATTTAGTTTCATCCACATTGATTGCCGGATGACCAACTGTAAATGTATCGGTTGTTAACACAATGTTGGTAGGTGTTCCCCAAGCAGTACCCATTTTATCGGCCATCATAATTTGGCAACCCATAAATTTTTTCTTTACCACATCGCAACGAGTAAAATAAATTTTTGTACCTTTTTTATTTACGATAGATGCTCCCTCATTGTATTGAGAATTGATGGTTTTATCGATAGGTGTGGGTGTACTCCATTTTCCTTTTTTATCCACTTTCACTTCGTAAATATCGCTAAAGCTTTGTCCAATCGTATTATCCGTTGCGTTACCGGCAGAGCCTTCACGCATAGAAGTAAAATACAAAGTACTGTATTTGCGATCGATGTAAGTCGGCGCGAAATCACTTGAGCCTGAATTAATTTGAGCCAAATTGTTTACCTGAAAACGGGTTGGATTATCTTTCCATTTTTGTGCTTCTGCAGATGATTTTGCACCCATCTCTCCACGCGGATCACTAGATACTAAAGCTTTGTATTTATCGTATTCGATAATGGCATCGTTGTAACGGCCATTTGCTTTTATCGCATCAGCCAATCGAAGCTGTGCAATTGGATCAGCATATTTCGCCTTAATGGCTTTTGCATAAAAAACTTCAGATTGCTTATTATCACCAATCAAACGATAACACTCGGCTGTTTTAAATAAAATTTCTGTTCTAGCAGTCTTGTTTTTCTCTTTTGTAGAGGCTTTTTTATAGAGTTCGATTGCCTTGTAATACTCAAAACTGTCAAAGGCTTTGTCTGCCTCTTTTGATGCACCTTTTTGAGCGCTTGCAGTCAACGACAATGCGAGAACCAAAGAAATACTTGTAAAGATTTTGAAAACTTTCATAAGGGTTGAATTGATTTATTGGGTGGCTAAATTAAATAAATTTCAATAAGCACCAATAATTTTTTTTACTATGCCTATGAGTTAGGGGTTTTTTATCAGTAATGGATGCCTTTTGTTGAGTAACTAAATGCTCCAAAATTTGTAGGAAATAATATATTAAAAGCAATCGAAATAGTTTAAAACACTTTAGTTGCCTGGAGTCTGATTATTCTTCTTTCTTTTCTGTTTTCGGCTCAACAGCTGCTTCTACTTCTTTCTTTACATTGTCAACAGTTTGATTCCATCCATCGTGCATTTGGTCCATAGTGGTTTTTATGGGCTTGGCACTTTGCTCAATTTCGCGCTTAATCCCATCAGATGCATCTTGAAACTCACGCATGGCTTTTCCCAATCCGCGGGCTAAGGAAGGAATATTTTTAGAACCAAAAAACATGAGCACTACAAGCACTATCAGCACTACTTCGCCTCCGCCCATGTTCAAAAATAATAATGTCATACCCTTGATTTTGAGTCGCGAAGTTAATGCAAAATATGGCATGCAAACGATTCCCTTAATTTGATTTTGTTAAAACTAATGTTAATTTTAATGTTCTAAACTCCTGTAAATGAAAAAACAACTACTCCTCCCGTTATGCATGCTCTTTGTTTCTTCTGCCTTTTCCCAAAGTGAATTAGTCAATATTTACTTAAAAAAAGCACAACAACTTAACATCAAACCGGTTCCTTTCACGAAACCACAGGCTGCTGCGGCAGTTGAAATGCCTGTTAAAAGCTCTAAAAATAAAGTTCAAACCTTATCGAAAACCCAAGCCACACAAGCTATAACGGAACACTACATTGGGAAAACTGAATACGATTTGCAGACCAATGCTGCAATAGGTAACAGATTACTAGTCCACAATGATAGCACAATTTCGGCCGCTTGGACCCTGATAGCTGTTGGAGGAACATCGGCTTCAAGAGGTACCGGATACAATTATTTTAATGGGAACAATTGGAGTCCTATCCCCACACAAAAAATAGAACCTAACAGTCGAGCAGGATCTAATAACATTTTAGTTACTTCAACCGGAAGAGAAATAGTAATAGCACATACAAGTACTGGTTCAGGAGGAATGTTGCTCACTGCCAGACCTGCAAAAGGTATAGGAGCATGGACAGAAGACCCTACAGTGTTAGGACAGATGGCGAATGACACTTGGGCAAGAGCAATTGTTGGTGGAACAAATGGTGAAACCGTGCATGTTATTTGTCATGGTTCTGGAAATAGCGCCACACCAGTAAATGGGCAGGATGGTCCACTATTATATTCGCGTTCGCTCGATGGGGGAATAACATTTCCAGTTTTAAGGTCATTAATACCTGCTATTGATTCGTCACATTATTTGGGATTTAATGCCGAGGATTATTCAATCGATTCAAAAGGCGACACAGTTGCTATAGTGGTGGGGAGCTTTTCGACCGACCTAATTCTTTTAAAGTCAACGGATAATGGCACTACTTGGAATAGCAGAATACTCCAACCCTTTCCTGTCCCATTTTATGATGGTTCTGTAGGATTGCCTGGTGGCATTGCTGTTGGGCCAAGTGGTGATGCGCATGTAAGGATTGATAACACAGGGCTTGTACACGTATTTTGGAGCAATGTACTTTTAACTGATTCTTTTACTACTCTGGGCTATTATCCAAATGTGCTTGATGGATTGCTCTACTGGAATGAAAATCATGCTTTGGGCGCAGTGGATACTATTGCATGGGCCCCCGACAAAAATGGGAATGGTCAACTCGATGTAGTGAGTAATTCAAGTGGCTGCGGGATTGCCGGAAATTACCGAGGATCAATTACCCAAATGCCTAGTTCAGCTGTAGATTCGGCTAATAATTTGTTTGTTTGCTTTCAATCTATTTGTGAAGACTGTGACACGCTTGCTTATGCGGTAAATCACAAACATGTGTATACAATTGTATCACAAGATAATGGAATAACTTGGAGCAACCCCCTTGACATAAATCAAAATATTGATAGCGCTTATCAGGAAGGAGTTTATGCCTGTCTAGCTAAAAATGCAAACGGAGCAATTCATCTTACCTATCAGCGTGACCCTGCTCCGGGGCATTCACTTCTTACGAATGGTTTAACTCAATGCCAGAATTGGAATTTAACTGAAAGCGATATTATTTACACTAAAATAGATTATTCCGGACCCGGTGGCTTTCCTTGGCGATATGGAAATTTATCCTCAAAAGCTCAATTTAAATCAAAGATAAATCTTCAAAATTTCCCTAATCCTGCTGATAAGCAAACAGTAATAAGCTTTGAATTAAATCAAAATTCTACAGTGAAAATGGAATTGAGAAATATCTTGGGACAAATAAAGATGCAGGAAAATCTTGGAAAAATGGAAATTGGGAAACACACTCTACCGCTTGTCACAACGTCTTTACCAGCCGGACTCTATTTTTATTCCCTAAAAACTGAACACATGGAAGCGAGTGATAAAATGCTAATTATACACTAATCTACATTTTAATATGAAAATAATTCTACCCCAATTATTTCTTCTATTTGCGGTTAATTCAGCATTTTATACACAAGCACAAAATTCAAGGAATTTAATTCCAAATGCTTATTTCAAAAGCATAAAGGCAATTCCTATCAGGTCGCAAGTAATAGAAGAACCTGCACTTCGATTACCTCAATTGGACTCAAAAAAACGAGACGCACTATCCATGTCTGCTCAAAAATCACAAGGGGTTACCGAAGCACTAATTGGAAAAACAAATTACGATTTACAAACCAATGCCGCAATTTCAAATCGATTAATCTCTTTTCCGGATGGTACCCTTTCAGCTACTTGGAATTTACATTCGCCAGGCACAAGCACCTCTGCCATTGGAACAGGTTATAATTATTTTGACGGAACCGCTTGGAGCTTGATTCCTACTCAGCGCATAGAACCTACACAAAGAACGCTTTTTACAAATATTGTAGTAACCCAATCCGGAAAAGAAGCAGTAATTGCGCATTCCAGCACGCTGCCCGGTATGTTAATTACAACACGGCCACAAAAAGGGCTTGGTACTTGGACCGAAAATCCGTTAAATTTAGGTCAAGCTATAAATGATAAATGGCCCAAAGCGATATCCGGCGGCGCAACAGGTGAAACCATTCATGTAATTTGCAATGGTTCGGGTACTAGTGGTATACCTCTTTATGGTCAGGATGGGCCATTACTTTACTCACGCTCGTTAGATGGCGGGGCCAGCTTTCCTATTCTTAGAATGGTAATTCCAGCTATTGATTCTTCTCATTATATAGGATTTGGTGGTGATTCCTATTCAATCGATGCACATGGAGATACAGTTGCCATTGTACTAGGATCATTTGCTACTGACTTAATTTTCCTCAAATCAATTGATAACGGAACTACATGGACTTCCCGCATTATTCAAAGTTTTCCAATACCATTTTACAAGGATAACCTTGATTCTTTGCCAGATTTGAATGGTGATGGTACTTCAGATGAAATTGAAACAGCAAGCGGAGATGCGCATATAATGCTTGATAACAATGGATTGGCCCATGTTTTTTGGAGCAATATACGGGTAACCGATACCTCAGCTTCCGCACTATTGGGGTATTACCCTAATGGTACTGATGGCTTATATTATTGGAACGAAAATTTTGCGACGGGTGCTTCACCTGATACTATAGCCAGAGCCGAGGATATAAACGGAGATGGTGTTTTAACCATTGCACACGGAAGTCAAGGTGGAGGCACAATGGGATTATATCGGGGTGGAATAACACAAATGCCCAGTTCCGGAGTAGATGCCAACAATACTATTTATGTAAGTTACCAATCTTTATGTGAAACCTGTGATACAACAGCCTATGGGACAAGTTATAAGCATGTTTATTTAAAATCATCAGCCGATGGTTTCGACTGTGCCATTGATATTGATCAGGATATAGACTCAATGAATCATGAATGTGTATTTGCCTGCATGGCTAAAAGGGTTGATAATGCAGCACACATCATCTATCAACGCGATGGTGCACCCGGACATTCACTAATATTTTGTGGAGGGCCGGGAATTTGTCAAGGTAGTTGGAATCTAACTGAAAGTGATATAATTTACGCCAAAATTGATTTGTTCTTTGGTGGTGTTAATTGCGGTGTAAACGTGCACGAGAATGCGCTTTTAAACTTAATCTTAACAAGTTACCCGAACCCTGCTGAAAATACATGCATGATCACATTCGATCTCAAAAAAAATACAAGTGCAAACCTTCAGTTAAAAGATGTAATGGGTAAAATTGTATATTCGGGTAACAAATTCAAACTACCACCAGGCAAACATTCAATTGTGGTAAATACAAGTGATCTTAGTGACGGAATTTATTTCTATACCTTAAAAACGGAGGATGAAGAAGTAACTAAAAAGATGTTGGTTCAACACGATTAAACTCAAAGAAGTACGATTAAAAAGAAGCAGCCTTTTCAATCGTCGTAATTTCATCCTAATTTAAGATCCTTAGACAACTTAATACTTCAGCAAATCCAACAATTGCTTCTCAAATCTGCCTTTGGGCAAAAAGTTAGCTTCCAACTCCAGCGCAAAAGGAACAGGTGTATCCAGGCTAGCGCTGCGCATTACCGGGGCATCTAAATATTCGAAACAATGTTCACTGATAAATGCTGAAATTTCGCCTGCAATGCCACCAATCAAAGTATCTTCATGCAATATAATCACTTTGCCGGTTTTCTTAACCGTAGCTGCGATTGCTTCTTTATCAAATGGCAAAAGACTGCGCAAATCGAGCAAATCAGCCGAAACGGAAACATTACGGTCTAATACTTCTAAAGCCCAATGCACTCCGGCTCCATAGGTGATGATAGAAACATCGTTTCCTTGACGTAATAATTTTGCCTTACCTATTTCTATAGTATAATACTCGTCGGGCACTTCTTCGCTAATGCTGCGGTAGAGCGCTTTGTGTTCAAAAAATAAAACGGGATTTGGATCTTCAAAAGCTGCACATAACAAACCTTTTGCATCGGCCGGAAATGCGGGGTATACCACCTTTAAGCCCGGAGTATGCACAAACCAGGCTTCGTTCGATTGCGAATGAAAGGGCCCTGCTCCCACTCCGGCACCTGTGGGCATGCGCACCACCACATCGGCATTTTGCCCCCAACGCCAATGACTTTTAGCGAGATTATTTATAATTTGATTGAATCCGCAGGTAACAAAATCCGCAAACTGCATTTCTACCATTGCTTTGTATCCCTTAATAGATAAGCCTAGTGCTGTGCCAATAATGGCGGATTCACAAAGGGGAGTGTTGCGTACGCGCTCACTTCCAAACTTTTCGAGAAAACCTTCTGTAGCTTTAAACACACCGCCATATTCAGCAATATCTTGCCCCATTAACACCAGGTTAGGATGGCATTCCATCGCTTGGCGCATCCCGTCGCTTATGGCATCTAACAATCGTTTATTACTCGTTTTACCACTTGGGATGGCAGTTGATTTTAGTTTAGCCGTTGCGTAAATATCTGCATACTCGGCAGCAGTATCAGGAATAACAGGTGCTTCGCCAAAAGCAATTTCAATTCCCTGTTCAATTTTTTCTTTTATTTCTTTTCGGTAAGCCGATATAATTTCCTCCGTAAGTACCGCTTCATCCAATAGATATTTTTCAAAAGTGATTAATGGATCCTTTTTTGCCCACTCTTCAAACAATTCTTTCGGAACGTATTTGGTACCTGAAGCTTCCTCATGGCCACGCATGCGAAAGGTCATACACTCCAGCATAATAGGACGCGGGTTTTCGCGAATGGATTCGGCAATTTTTTTAACGGCCTCATACATTTCCAGCACATTGTTTCCATCTACTTTTACCGCTTCAATTCCGTATCCAATGGCCTTATCCACAAAATTTTTGAATTTAAATTGTTGGTTAGAGGGAGTTGAAAGTCCGTAGCCATTGTTTTCGATCACAAAAATTACCGGTAAATCCCATACAGCTGCTACATTTATGGATTCGTGAAAATCACCTTCGCTGGCACCGCCATCTCCTGTAAATACTGCCGTTACATTTCTCTCCTTATTTAACAGGGACGCCAAGGCAATTCCATCGGCAACGCCCATTTGCGGGCCGAGGTGAGAAATCATGCCAACAATGTGGTATTCATTTGTGCCAAAGTGAAAGGAACGTTCCCTTCCTTTTGAGAAACCGGAATATTTGCCTTGAAACTGCGCAAATAATTTTTCGTAAGGGATACCACGACCGGTAAATACGCCCAAATTGCGGTGCATGGGTAAAATATATTCATTTGCCTGCAAAGCTTGAGTGAGTCCTACGGAAATTGCTTCTTGTCCAATGCCCGAAAACCATTTCGAAATTTTTCCTTGACGCAACAAGAGTAGCATCTTTTCTTCAATCATGCGGGGTTCAAGTATTCCTTTGTATAGATTTAGGAGGACATCGTCGCGGTGTTTTTTTCGATCAAACTTCATAATGAGATGTAGCAATAGGATTTAAAATACTGATTTTTTGGGAAAAGAAATAGTGAATTTGTGCGGGTAAAAGTATTAAAAATATTAATTTTGAGGCGCTAAGAGATTCATTCATGAATATTCAAGAAATTATACTCGCCCTCGTTTTTGTGCTTTCAGTTTTTTTTATCGGAAGGCGCATTTATAAAAGCATTTCGGCAAAAAGCTGCGCCAAAGGTTGCGGGGGGTGCAGTACCATTGATTTTTCGAAAATCGATACTTCAAAATTCGAAGCAAAATAAAGGTAATTGAAATAGAACGCGGATTAACGCGGATGATTATGATTTGCGCGGATTTGATTTCGGTCAAATGGAAACAGCTTAGCTTTTTAGCAAATTAAATAAACAGCATTGCTAAGTTTAAGAAGTTTTAGAATAGAACGCTGATTAACGCGGATGATTATGATTTTAGCGGATTTGATTTCGTTCAACTGGAAACAGCTTAGGTTTTTAGCAAAATAAATAAACAGCATTGCTAACTTTAAGAAGTTTTAGAATAGAACGCTGATTAACGCGGATGATTATGATTTTAACGGATTTGATTTCGTTCAAATGGAAATAGCTTAGGTTTTTAGCAAATTAAATAAACAGCATTGCTAACTTTAAGAAGTTTTAGAATAGAACGCGGATTGACGTAGATGATTATGATTTTAGCGGATTTGATTTCGTTCAACTGGAAACAGCTTTGGTTTTTAGCAAATTAAATAAAAAGCATTGCTAAGTTTAAGAAGCTTTAGAATAGAACGCGGATTAACGCGGATGTTTATGATTTGTGTGGATTTGATTTCGATCAAATTCAAATTCCTTAATACTTTTCATAAATCAGACAAAAAAAAATCCTTTCGGTACCGAAAGGATTTTTTTCTTTTTGGAAAAAGAAATTATTACTTAGTCTCTTCCATTTTCTTTGTTGTGTCTGCAGTTGCAGCAGCAGCCATTGAATCTGCAGTAGCCTGAGCTTTAGCAGCTTCCATTTCAGCGTTAGCAGCTTCAGCAGCAGCAATAGAGTCAGCTTTAGCTTGTTCCATTTTAGCTTTTTCTTCTGCACTTGGTCCACACGCTACGAATGCAAACATTCCAGCGATAGCAATTAAAGATAATACTTTTTTCATTTTTGTGTTAAATTGATTATTTAAAAATTTTTGCAAATGTATGCTTTTAATTTAAAAATAAAAACATTATTGATTTTTTTATCTAGCTGAGCATCAATCAAATTAAGAAGGGGTAGTTGAAATTATATCAACTACCCCTATTTTTTCAATTGAAAAAGAGCTAATAAGCAGGGATTATCCTCTGTCTTTATTAAGTTCCTTTACATTTTCCTTTTGTTTTTGCTCTGGAGTTTTAGCTTTTTTTACCGCTCCTTTTGCTTTGCCTTTCATTGCTTCTGCAGCAGCAGCAACAGAATCGGCGATCGCTTTTGCTTTAGCTTCTGCTTCAGCAGCAACCTTAGCAATAGAGTCTTGAGCAGCTTGCGCTTTTGCAGCAGCAGCTTCAGCCTCAGCAGCAGCAACAGCGGCAACAGAATCAGCAGTAGCTTTTGCTTTTTTTGCCATTTCTTCGGCGCTAGGTCCGCAAGAAACAACCGCCATAATGCATAAAGCGGTCATTGATAATAATACTTTTTTCATTGTGTGATTTTTAATTAATTAAATTTAAATTTGGTTAACCGGGCGCAAAAGTAAATTTTTTTGACTGAAAACAAAAAAAATAGTGGCTATTAAAAAAATAGTTTACCTTTGCGGCTCAAATTAAGAATCAAACAATTCACAAAAAATAATCAAACAAAAAAAAAATGAAAAAGAACATCATTATTTTATCATCAGCACTTTTTTTAGGCGCTACAACCTTAATGATTGGTTGTAAAAAAGACGATACTACTGCTCCTGTGGTAACATTAAGTGGTTCAGACACACAAACACTTTCTTTGCAAGGAACATATTTTGAGTTGGGTGCAACTGCAAATGACGATGAAGATGGGGATTTAACTAGTGCGATTTCCATTTCAAATACCATTAATAAGGATTTAACAGGAACTTATACCGTTACCTATAGTGCAACTGATGCTGCAGGAAATGAAGGTACAGCAACAAGAACAATAACTGTTGTAAACGATGCTGCGAAATTTGAAGGAACGTACGCCGTTACAAATCTTTCCTTTTCACCAGCCACTTGGATGCAAACAATTAAAGCTTCAACAACTAAAAACAACCGAGTTATATTTAGTCAATTTGCTCAAAGAACCGGAAATGATAAAGTTTCGGCTGATTTGAACGGTGATTTTCAAGTTGTAGCTTATACAACTGGTCCTTTAGGAACTAACAATTGTACCTTTAATTATGCTACTTCATCTACTTCCGGAACTGTTCCTGCAAAAAATGCATCTGGTAAATGGACCTTTAAATTAACTTATACTGAAGGCAGAGGTGCTGCAGGTGATGTTGGTGCTTGTTCATTCGTAGCTCCTACACCGTTTGTTGAAGATTTCGTTCAGAACTAAGAAATTATATTCATATTATTAAAAGAGGCTGTTCCTAGTGAGCAGCCTTTTTTTTGCCTTTAAACTTCACAATATGTGCTTTGAAATATAGTAACGCTATGTGAAATACAAAAGTAACAACTAAACTAAATGCGTTTCTACTTTCGCAATTTCAATTTTCAATAGCACGCATCTTTTAATGACACGCGAGAAAAATGATAACAGAATCAAAATAAACTGCTCCCTTTCAAAAACAGTTCAATTGCAGAATAGGATGCTTGGAAGGAAGAGAAAAGTAAGAATCAACTATAAACCATAATAAAGCCTCAATCCTATTGCATGCTGCAATTTTAAAGGAGCATTTTGTTCTACTTTTATTTGCTCATAGGAGGGATTGTACACCAATTGAATTTTTGTTTTGGGATTTACATTAAAATTGAAACCCGCCCCTGCAAAGGCTCCAAAACCCACTCCTCCAGGCCTTCTTGCAGTTGCATTTGAATTAGGATTATTAATATCATAATAGCTAGTTAAATCGATTTGCAAATTATTAATTTGAATTTGGTTTTTATCGAATTTAGCCATAGTGACATTTAGTCCACCTTCCACCAAAAAATTTATTTTTTCAGCTGCGTCACCTGCTAAGTGCTGATACCCAACTTGTAGCAAAAGTCTTTGCTCACCTCCAACGATGGCAAAGGTCTGCACCGTTTTTTGTAATTGATTGCCATTGGAATTGGGTCGGGTGGTGATGGTAAAATTGCCGCTAACACTTAATTTACTTGCATTTGCATGAAACACTATGGCTCCATTATCGCTTACCGCATAACGTCCATTTAGTCCTACCAAAAATGCAACATTGTATCTCATATTTACCGGCATATCACTTACGTCGAAATTCCAATCACCGGGTTGAACACCCAACTCTTGCGCAATATAATCAGGTTGCCCGTATGCACCGCTGTATTGGAAATTAATTTTGGTATTCATAAAACTTGTTTCAAAACTATTGCGTTGGCCGCCTAAATCATATCCATATCCATCGTAGTTGTATGCCGAATGTTTATTGGCGAAATAAGAACCAATGTACAAGCCTACCAGAAATTTCTTTTTCTTGGCAGTTGCAACTTGAGTTTGTTCGGGTTCATCGGTATTGGAGTCTTGTGCGATAGCCGGTGCAACAATAAGAAATAGGATAACTAGTAGAAGTTTATTTTTTTTCATGTGCTAAAATTAATTCTATTTTTTCTTTAAAGGTTCAAGTAGTTTCTCAAGTCCATTTAATTTTATTTCGTAAATTGTTTGAAGCAATACACCCAATTTACCTTCCGGAAAACCTTTTCGGTTAAACCACTCCAGGTAAGCCACCGGTAAATTGCACAAAAGTGTGTCTTTGTACTTCCCAAAAGGCATTTTCATTGTAACCAATTGTAGTATTAGGTTGGGATTGGCATCCATAAATAAAGCGCTAATTAATGTTTAAACAATGATAGAAACAAATTTGATTTGTTTTACGTTGAAATAATAGGTATTTTTGAAAAAGAATAAAATTTTTGGCAGCGCACAATAAATTAAAATTACTTGCGTTAGCATATCAATTTTAACAGTTATTAACCTTAAAACCGGGAACCTCTTATAGAAAAATTTCTACTTTTTTATTTACATCATTTTAAAAAAGGAGGTTTCTATGCACACTTCACATCTAAGCGACAGCGAGCTTGTCAGCATGTATCTAAGCGGCCATGAGGCTTCATTAGGAATATTAGTAACGCGCCACAAGAGCCGGGTATTTGGCATGATATGGCAAAAGGTTCAAAACCGAGAACTCGCTGAGGACTTATTTCAGGACACTTTTATTAAAGTCATCAATACTTTAAAAAAGGACGGTTATAATGAAGAAGGCAAATTTGCGCAATGGGTGTTACGGATAGCCCGCAACTTAGTAATGGACCATTTTAGGGACGCCAAGAAATTAAAAACCGTAAGCGGCGGAAATGAATACAACATTTTTGACACCTTGAATTTAAAGGTTTCAAATATTGAAGACCGTATTATTAAAAAGCAAATTCATACCGACTTACGAAGGATGATAGATGCTTTGCCTCGGGATCAACGAGAGATAGTAATGATGCGTCATTTTGAGGAATTAAGCTTTAAAGAAATATCTAAAATTTTAAATATCAGCATCAATACCTCTTTGGGGCGCATGCGTTACGCAATTCTGGGCTTACGCAAGATGATGCATGAAAACAAAGTAATTTTATCGTAACAACAACCTGATTATTGATTCGCCGGAAAAATTTTTCGGTGAATTTTTTTTTGGGGGATACAATATTTTAAAATGAGCTGCGTTAGGGAGGTATATTCATCAAAACAAAAACTATGAGTAAAACCTCTACACTTAAAAAAACAAATTCAATTTCAGCTCATTCAAAATCAGAGAATACGCATTCCTTTGAAGGGCAAGAGCCTTCCAATAGTGTGATACAAGCGATTCTTAATTACTCCAAAGCACTTAGTGTGCAAGCGTCGAAAAACATAAAACATGTGGAGTTGATTTTGAACTAAAAGTAAGAAAGTGAAAATGGAAAGCCGGTTGAACAGCCGGCTTTTTTATTTTTAGCATCTTTGAATCCATTAAACGCAAAAAATTGACACGTAAGGAGCGCTTCGAAAAAGTCATTGACTATTTTAGTATTAATCATCCGATAGCTGAAACAGAGCTACAGTATTCCAATCCTTATGAATTGCTAGTAGCTGTTATACTCTCAGCGCAGTGCACCGATAAGCGGGTAAACATGGTTACGCCTGCTCTATTTTTAGCTTTTCCTAATGCCGAAGTACTGGCTGCGTCGAGCGCTGATGCCGTTTTTCAATACATAAAAAGCATTAGTTATCCAAACAATAAGGCCAAGCATTTGGTGGGAATGGCCAATATGCTGTATAAGGATTTCAACAATGAAGTTCCATCCGAAATTGACCAATTGCAAAAAATGCCGGGAGTAGGAAGGAAAACCGCGAATGTAATTGCTTCGGTAGTTTTTAATAAGCCAGCAATGGCAGTTGATACGCATGTTTATAGAGTTTCGAATCGCTTAGGCTTAACACTAAATTCGAAAACACCGTTGGAAACAGAAAAGCAATTGGTGAAGTTTATACCTGAAAACAAAATCGCTACAGCTCATCATTGGCTCATCTTGCATGGAAGGTACGTGTGTTTGGCGCGAAATCCTAAATGTGGGGATTGTGCCATTAGCCGCTTTTGCAAGTATCATGAAAAAGAAATTAAATCACCCAAATGAAGCTAAATGTGCATCAATAACAGCGATGGCCCTTTTTAAGCGATGCTCATTTGATCCGGAAATTATGCAGTAGTTGGCATTTGATTCACGCAATTCACGTTCGTACCAGCTAAAGAAAAACTCCCTTCGTTCGGGATGCTCCCGCTGTGCATCATATTCCCAAGGCAAATCAATTTGCATTAAGAGATGAAGTGAATAATCATTAGCCGTATACTTTTCGGAAATAAATTTTGGGCACTCGTTAAATGCATTTTGTGCCCAAATCTTAGTTACCAATAAAGTGGTATCGCAAATAAGTATATCTGATGATACTTTAGCCAAGGCTTGCTCCTGAAGCAGCTGCATTCTTGCAATCTCAATAATATCTTCCAAAAGGTAAGGACGATTTAATTTGGCGATATAGGCTCTCGCCACCTCGGGAACAAACTTGCAAGCATAATGTGCGGCCAATTGTTCGGAAAGTACTGATTTTCCTGTAGATTCAGGTCCAACAATTGCAATTTTTAGAAGTTGTTCTTTTGCCAAAATATTTTTTTTTGTTGGATTGCCTTTTGTGAGCTAATAAATTTTACTTTTGGTCAAAGATATTTTTAAAAATCAATCCATTAAAACCGCACGTAACATGAAATTAAAATCAGCTAAAACAGGATTGGCAGCACTTGCTTTTCTTTTTATTTCAAACTTGACTTTTGCCCAAAAAGTTAAAGTGGTTAAAGACAAATTATTGGATAATAAAGTATATGAAATTGAAATAAATGAGGATGGTGCGAAGAAGCCGAAGCCAATTAAAGATGAAATGTCGTTTAAAGCTCAAAAAATAAAATCCAAATATATGGATGAAAAATTCATGCTGAACTCCGGTTTGTATGTAGTGGAAGTTGACACAGCTTATGTAGAGGGCGAAACTGAAGGTTCACAAGTAATGGAAAAAACCATCAGTTTTACAGC
Source organism: Bacteroidota bacterium (assembly GCA_016721765.1). Lineage (NCBI taxonomy): Bacteria > Pseudomonadati > Bacteroidota > Bacteroidota bacterium. Next base: position 222,531 of record JADKHO010000003.1, on the reverse strand, counting down.
TGAAAGCGTGAATGGCGACAAAGAAAAATTAGCTTGGACAGGCTCGGTAACCGGCGAAGATATTGAAGGTACGATTATCCTTTCAAAAAAGGAAAAAGTAAAAAAGCAATGGACTTTTAGCGGCACTCAAAAATCGAAAAAGAAAAAATAATTTCAATTCGAAAGCGTTAAAGAGGTGATTCTGAAAAGAGTCACCTCTTTTTTTTGAGTTATAATAAATCACGTGGTATTGAAAGTTTATACAAAGATGCAAGCTGAAAACAAGTGCAAGGATGAATTTGCAGCCATACGAATCTTTGTTGTTTAATTATTTTATCCGAATTATTTATTGACCTTTAGGTTTTACAAGCAAAATAAAAATATGTTGCTTTATTTAAAGCGGTTTTTGTGGTTTGCTTTTGTAAGCTTCCTTCCTCAATTATCAATGGCTCAGGAACTATGGGGAGCTGCAAACAGTAATTATGCAGGTACTATGGGGCATGAGTTAAATCCTGCATCCATAGTAGCTTGTCCATTTAAGTGGGAGATACATCTCCTTTCGGGGGATGTTTTTGCGATGAATAATTATTTATTTCTTAGTAAAAAGAGTGAGGCAATACGCAAAAGCATGCGTGGTGAAGCCATTGCTGCGGATCGCATTGCCGTAAGAACCAACACACAAGATAAATCCGCTTATGCTTCTGCCTTTTTAAAATTACCAGCATTTATGTATTCCACCCCTGCTTGGGGTCTTGGATTTCATGTATCCACCAGGGTGTTATTAAGCGCTCGCGGGGTTCCCTATCACTTGGCAAATTTTATGAAAGAGGGATTTGATTTTAAACCGCAGCAAAAAATTACCTACACCGGTGGTAAATCAAAGGTAGGTGCGATGAATTTTCATGAGGCCGGAATTACCGGTGGTATTGCTCTAAATACAAGTCCCGAAAATTATTTAACGGCAGGAATTAGCCTAAATTACTTATATGGTTTGAATAGTTTTTATCTTTTGGTCAACAATATAAATTACAATGTGCAGTCTGATTCCTTGTGGGAAATTTATGTAGCCAATGTAGAGTACGGGCACGCCACAGTTGACATAGGAAATACGAGCAATCTCTTTCAAAAAAAAGGTAGCGGATTTGGAGGCAGCATCGGAATTCAATATTACAAAAACAGAGATGAAGCGGCCTATAAGAGTTGCCCCGGCTCAAAGAAATTGAAAAAATACGATTACAAAATTGGTTTTTCAATTATTGATATAGGAAGAATAAAATTCAAAACCAATGCTTCCACTTTTGAATTTAATGATTTGGGTACTGATTGGTTTGGGATAGATACTATAAAAATAAAAAGCATCGGAAATACTGATTCTACTTTTAGTAAGCAGTTTTTTGGTACAAGTAACGGGAGTAAAACTGGATCGGCTTATGCCTTATGGTTACCTGCAGCAGCTTCACTGCAGGTGGATTATTCGGTGACACCTACTATCTATATTAATTTAAGTTTGATACAACGCATTCCTATTAATCCCTATACACTGCGTAGGCCAAATCAATATTCAGTTGCATTGCGGTATGAACGAAAACGATTTGAAGTTTCGATACCCTACAGTTATTACGATTATTTCAGGCATCGAATAGGCTTGTGTTTGCGCTTTGGGATACTCACCCTTGGGACAGATATGATTGGGCCCTATACAGGATTAGCAGATGCTTATGGTTTGGATTTTTACTTTGGTTTGAAGTGGCAGCATTTCGAAAAATGTAAAAAGAAAAGTAAGGTTAGAAGAGATTATATGGGGGAGTGTTTTCAGGAGTTGTAAGTGCGTTTTCATGGGGAAAAGGGAGCTCACAGATTTCGCAGATTTCACAGAATTTTATAAGTCGGCGGCGGTGGCTATTAGTTCGGCTACGTCGAGTACTTGTATGTGTTGTTCTTGTTCTTTTAGTTTTACACCATCTCGCATCATTGTCATACAAAAGGGACAGCCTGTTGCAATTACATTTGGCTTTAATTCAAGGGCATCCTCGGTGCGTTCGATATTTACTTCTTTGAATCCTTTTTCGGCTTCTTTAAACATTTGAGCGCCACCGGCACCGCAGCATAATCCGTTGGCGCGAGAGCGTTTCATTTCGGCTAATTCGGCATCCAATTTTGAGAGGACCTCACGAGGAGCTTCATATACGTCGTTTCCTCGGCCAAGGTAACAAGGATCATGAAATGTAATTTTCTTGCCGGAGAAAGTTCCACCTTCTACTTTAATTTTGCCTGTGTTGAGTAACTCCTGAATCAATTGCGTATGATGAATAACCTCATACTTTCCGCCCAATTCGGGGTATTCGTTTTTTAGTGTATTAAAACAATGGGGGCAACCGGTTACAATTTTTTTTACTTCGTATCCGTTTAGCACCTGGATATTAGTCATGGCTTGCATTTGAAACAAAAATTCGTTTCCTGCGCGTTTGGCTGGGTCTCCGGTACAGGATTCTTCGGCACCAAGCACTGCAAATTTTACATCAGCTTTGTTAAGAATACGCACAATTGCTTTGGATATTTTTTTTGCTCTATCATCGAAACTTCCGGCACAACCCACCCAAAATAATATTTCAGGAATTTCGCCTTTAGCAAGGCATTCGGCCATCGTTGGAACTACTAATTGATTTTCCATATTATTTTATTTCAAAAGCTTAATAAACGATTAATTAAGGTTCTTCTCATTTTTTCTGAATAGAGGCAGTAAGGGAATAGATTCAATAACAGGCATCTTGCTATTTAAGGTGTTCCTATTATTTAAGTTTATAAGTAGATTCGTTTATTCATTTAATTTTCAGTTGCCCAATTCAGTCTATCAGCCGGTGAAAACTGCCATGGAGCTCCGTTGTTTTCAATATTGGTGAACATCGCATTTAGAGCAGCAGGTGCAGCACTTTGTTCCATCACTAAATAACGCCTTAAATCTACAATGATTGAAAGTGGGTCAATGTTAATGGGGCAAGCCTCAGTGCAGGCATTGCAGGTGGTGCAGGCCCATAATTCTTCGGCAGTTATATAGTCTCCTACTAACGATTTATTATCTACAAAATCCGGTCCATGCGCATCCAAATTTTTTCCTACTTCTTCCATCCTATCGCGGGTATCCATCATAATTTTACGCGGAGAAAGCAATTTACCAGTTTGGTTGGCAGGGCAATTGCTGGTGCATCTGCCACATTCAGTGCAACTGTATGCATCCATTAATTGTTTCCAACTTAAATCCGCAATATCCTTTGCTCCAAATTTTGCGGGAGGTGCGTCAGCCGGGGGAAGTGGAGCTGAAGGATCAAGCATTAGTTTAACTTCGTTGGTTACGGATTCTAAATTTGTAAATTGACCTTTGGGTTTTAAATTGGCATAAAACACATTTGGGAAAGCAAGCAAAATGTGGAAATGTTTTGAGTATGGAATATAATTCAGAAAGGCAATTATTCCAATGATGTGAAACCACCAGCATCCGCGCTCTATATAATGCAAGGCAATAGGATTGCTTGGTAAAAAGCCTGTAAGGTAGGTGCTCACCGGAAAATACAATCCTGAACCTACAACCGCATTTTCGCCAAATATTTTATTGGCAGCTTCCGCAAACTCCGGCATGAGCATTCCACCGGTTAATTTGCTAAAACTCATGATAACACCATCGGCAGCATTCATAAATAAAAAAGCTGACATCAAAAGAATTTCGGTGATGAGAATAATATTTGCATCGCTTCTGGGCCAACCATCCAATTCCTTATTCATAAAGCGCTTTAATTTTAAAACGTTTCGACGGACTAAAAATACTGCGCATCCAATTATCACGGCTAATGCTAAAAACTCAAATGAAGCGATCAAGAAATAATAAAAGGAACCCATAAATGCGAAAACTCGGTGGGTACCAAGTAGGCCATCGATTAAAATTTCGAGTACTTCGATATTTATAATAACGAAGCCGAGGTATACAAAAATGTGGAGTATCCCGGCAACAGGGCGCACCACCATTTTGCTTTGGCCGATGGCCACTTTTGCCATAAGTTTCCAGCGTTGGGAAGGATTGTCGTTAATATCAATTTGGCGACCAAGGTTTATGTTGCGTTTAATTTTAGCTGCATTGCGTGCAAACCAAAAAATACCTCCACCAAGTAATAAGGTAAAAAGCAGATTATCTATCCATTCCATAGTTGTGTATAGCTTTAACTAAGTGAATTTATTTGTGTAATACGCGTCTCTTTTATTATTTATCTTTTTTACCAAACACGCTCAAGTGCACATATCGACCCGGATGCTGATTTAAATCAATGATTAATTTATCGAGATTTTTGGAAGCGGAAGTAAGGTTGTTGTAGAGCGAATCGTTATTCACTAAGAGCCCCAATGAGCCTTTTCCTGAATTAATTTTTGCAGCAATGATATCCACGTTTTTAATAGCGGAATTGGCATTGTTGATGGTAGTTGCAATGTTTGCTTTTGCTAAAGAATCGCTAATGCTATTAAAATTTTTAAGAATGTTGGCGAGGTCCTTGTTTCCATTTTTTAAATTCCCTGAAATAGATTCCACATTGGCTAGGATATTATCGAGACGAACTTTTTCGTCGGTTAATAATCCATCTGCTTTAGCGGTAACATTGTTTAAATTCTGTAAAGCGCTTTTCAAATTATTGCTTCCACCTTGATTCAATACACTGTTGAGGTTGGCTACTAGTGAATCGATGGTAACAATTAATTTTTCGGCTTTGTTTTTTATGGGTAAAACCTGATCGCCAATATCATCGAGCATTTTTGATTTTACATCTCCGGCAAGGGTATCGCCACTTTCGGCAAAAACTTTTGCATCGCCCAAGACCAAATTAACGGCTTGTGTTCCAAGAAGTCCGTTCGAAAAAACCATAGCAACTGTATTCTTTGGAATGGTTAAATCGTTTTCCTTTAGGCTAATTTCGACAATCATACTTCCGGAATTATCGGGGTGAAAAAATATTTTATTTACTTGCCCTACTATAAAGCCATTGATAAATACGGGGTTAGCTTCCGTGAGTCCGTCTACATTTTTATAGATGGCATAAAAATGTGTTCTGTTTGTGAAAATATTTTTGCCTTTGAGGAAGTTTAAGCCATACACCAGCAAAAAAATTGCGCCGGCTACCACCAATCCAATTTTTGCTTCTCTCGATAAATTAAATTTCATAGTTTTTACCATTGATGCCGCTTCCTTTTGGAGTGCGGACTTTGTAATTTGTTTTATTTTTTTTGCATCAGTAAGGCATCCTTCATGTTAATTCGCTTGCCCTCTTTAAATGCAACCACAAAAGCTTCTTTAAATCCCTTTTCGCGCATTTGTCGTTGCATTTTTATTGCCTCGTTCGAATCCTCAAAGTTCCCGGCTGTGTATTTAAACATACCATTTTCTTTGTATTCCGAAACGTTTTCAATGTTTTTAAATTGACTCGAAGTTAATGGAATTTTTTTATCTGAACTGGTGAGTTGCACTTTAAAGCTAACAGATTTGTTGGCCAAATTGTTTTGCGGCAGCGGCTCAGGAATATTCGTTTCTACTTTCTTAACTGGCTCTTCCTTTTTGATCGTCGGTAAAGTATCCTTTAATACAGTTGTTTCTTTAACCGTAGTTACATTTGTAGTAGGCTTGTGGTAAAGATTATCTTTAGGTTTTTCCTCCTCGTCAAATGATTTTTTTTCTTCCTTGCGGATAGATTCCGGAATTTTTTCTTCATCCACGTCCCCTTTATATCTGCGGAAAGCGCGATAAATGCTTTCGGCAATTCTTTGCTGGCCTTTATCCGTAACCATAATTTTTTCGTCGTCGGCATTTGTTAGAAAGCCTGTTTCAATTAAAATACTGGGCATGGCAGTATAAACTAAAACGAGAAATCCTGCTTGTTTTACGCCGCGATCAAAGCGTTTATCGCCCTCTCGAAATTCATCCTGAACCAAGGAAGCCATGGTTAAACTTTGTTCTAAAAAAGCATTTTGATAGAGTGTAAAAATGATACTGGCTTCGGGTGAATTGGGATCGAAGCCATCGTATTTCGTTTTGTAATCCTTTTCAAGTAAAACCGATTCGTTTTCGCGTTTTGCAACATCCAAATTATCGGCAGTGCGGTGCAAACCCATACTAAAGGTTTCGACACCAAATGCATTCCCTTTACCTGAATTACAATGAATGGAGATAAATAAATCGGCATGATTGCGATTGGCGATATTGGCGCGTTCGTGCAATTCAATAAACTCATCCTTATCTCTAGTGTAAACTACTTTTACATCGGGATTATTATCGGAAATTAATTTTCCCAGTTTAAGCGCTACCGATAGGGTTACTTCCTTTTCCTTGCCTTTTCGGCCGTGACAACCGGGATCGTGCCCACCGTGACCGGCATCAATTACAACTGTTTTAATTCCTTTTCCTTTCTTCTTCACACCCAACGTTTCTGCCTTCATTGTTGAAATGCAAATACAGCTGAATAGTAGTATTAAGGATAGTTTGAGCGCTAATTTCAAATTTTAATTTACTGCTTTAACACTTATTACGATTTAGCCAATTAACTATTTTAATTAGCTTTGAGCCTTTGTTTCTTAGGAATTTTCACAAAAATAGGATTAAATACTTGCAGCTTAAACGCCCAATACAACTTTTTATTCTCTTCGCATTGTTGATTTCTCAATCAATGGCGTTTGCGGCATTCACAAGCGATTCAACAACAGTATCTAAACCTGCTGAAATAAGCGATTCTACAAAAACAGTTGCTGCTGCTCAGGATTCTGTGAAAATTTCAAAAAGCGCTTTAAAATCGAAGGTTGTTTATTCGGCGCGCGATTCCATTCGTTTAGAAGTGGAGCTGCAAAAAGTGTATTTGTATGGCGATGCGCATGTAACTTATGAAGATACAAAGCTGGATGCCGAACAAATTATACTCGACACCAAAAACAACTTTGTTACCGCCCACGGCATTGTTGATAGCACAGGCAAACGCATTGGGGATCCAAAGTTTACCGATGGCGGACAAGAATTTTCATCGAAAGGAATGAGCTATAACTTTGAAACCAAAAAGGGAAAAATTAATGAAGTGATTACAAAGGAAGGCGAAGGCATTTTGCATGGGGAGCAAGTAAAACGAGATAGCAGCAACAATTTTTTTGTGCGTCATGGAAAGTACACCACTTGTGATTTGGAGCATCCCCATTTTTACATTTCAGCGTCCAAAGTGCGGGTAATTCCTAATGATAAAATTATTACTGGGCCTGCTTATTTGGTAATTGCTGATGTACCAACACCATTAATGCTTCCCTTTGGATTTTTCCCGAATAAAAAAGGGCAAAAATCAGGTATCTTAATTCCCACTTATGGGGAATCGCAAAGCCAGGGCTTTTTTTTAACTGATGGTGGCTATTATTTTGGGATAAGTGATAAAATGAATTTATCAGTTCGTGGCGATATATACAGTAAGGGAACATGGGGTGCTAAGGCGCAAAGTAATTATGCAAAGCGCTACAAATATAATGGTGCGGTTACCTTAAGTTATGCTAATCAAAAATTTGGTGAAAAATATTTGGATACCTATACCAGCTTGCAAAATTTTAGGGTAAATTGGACGCATAGTCAGGACCCGCGTGCTCGACCTGACAGGCGATTCTCGGCAAGTGTTAATGCGGGTTCAAGTGGTTTTGGCAGATATCAAAATACAACATCGCGTCAGTATCTTCAAAATGAATTAAATTCCTCTATTAATTTTAGTAAAAACTGGATTGGCAAGCCATACACCTTTTCTACCTCAATAAACCACAATCAAAATACACTTACAAAATCCATCAGCATTAAATTACCGGATCTAAATTTTTCGGTTGCACGCATACTTCCTTTTCAGAACATTGAAGCAAAGCCGGGCACAAAATGGCTTAAAACATTGGGATTTAGTTACAACACCAATCTTAGCAATCAGTTGGACACTTATGACAGTTTGTTTTTTAAAAAAGGTGTAGACATGACCGCCCGCATGAAGAATGGGATGCATCACAGTATTCCCATTAGCACCTCTATAAAATTATTCAAGTATTTTAATGTGAATCCTACCTTCAACTACAATGAAAACTGGTATTTGCAAACCATTCGTAAGAGTTATAGTTATACGGATGCCGGTGTAGGTGTGCTAAAAATTGATACAGTAAATAAATTTAGTGCCACACGCGATTATGCTTTTAGCACCAATTTAACGACCACAGTGTATGGTATGTATCAGTTTAAACGTGGGAAATTAAAAGCCATGCGGCATGTGCTCACACCTACCGTAGGTTATGGTTATGTTCCGGGCTTAGGCAAGCGTATTTACGGTCCTTGGGGTACCAACGGTTCAAAATCGTCGTATACTATTTACGATGAAACGATATTTAAAGGACCTAATACCAATGAATCGAGCGCTATTAATTTTGGTTTGTCTAACAATTTGGAGTTAAAAGTAAAATCAAGTAAGGATACCGTTTCGGGCTTTAAAAAGATTGGCATATTTGATAATTTATCGGCTTACTCTTCCTACAATATGATTGCCGATTCAATGAAATTGGCACCATTTAATTTGAATATGCGTACGCGTTTGTTGCAAAATGTGGATTTGATTGTGAACAGTACGCTCGACCCGTATCGCTTGGATTCGATGGGTGTGCGAAGAAAAGAGTATGTGTGGACCGAAAAAAATTCACTTGGTAGAATCACAAATAGTAATGCATCGATCAGTTTTAGTTTGAAGAGCAAAGACAAAGTGGCAACCAAATCGGAACCCGAGAACACCAACAATCCTGGAAAAATACCGGGAACAGTTGACGATGATTATGTTGATTTTAGTGTGCCTTGGAGTTTGAATGTGAGTTATAACTTAGCTTATTTTAAACCGGCTTTGGAAAAAACAATTACGCAAACCTTAAGTTTTTATGGAGATGTAAGTATTACCGAAAATTGGAAGGTATCGATTAATTCGGGATTTGATTTTAACACCAAAAAACTTTCTTATACATCGGTAAACATACACCGCGATTTGCATTGTTGGGAAATGCATCTAAATCTTGTTCCACTGGGTCCGCGAAGGAGTTATAGTTTTGAATTGCGTGTGAAATCGAGTGTGCTATCGGATTTAAAAATTCCTAGGAAGCAGGATTGGTATGATTTGAGATAGCTAGCTTTGATTTAAATAAAATCCTAATAATGCTAGTGCCACGAAGACGCAAAGTCACTAAGTGTATTTTTCTCCTTTTTTTTTGAAGTTTTTTGTAAGAAAACCAAAGTATGTTTTAAGTTGATGTTACTTCAGCATTTCCTGCCAAACAAAACACGATTTAAATTGCTTTTGTAAATCTACCTGCGCATTAAACAATCCATACACAGCACTACCGCTTCCGCTCATTGCGGCATATTCAGCACCGGCAGCATAAAGTTTTTCCTTGATTACTTTTACTTCCGGAAATTGCGGAAACACAGAATCTTCAAATTGGTTGTGCACTGCATTTTTCCAAGTGTTAATTGGCTTAAGAATTAGTTTTTCGAGCGATTGGGCAGGCTTTTGCGGTTTTACATTCGCGTAAGCTTCCTTGGTACTGATGTGAATGGGAGGTTTTATTAAAACTAAATACTTATCTTTTAGATTTACATTTATGTGTTCCATTTCATCGCCTTTTCCTTCGGCAAATACGGGCTGATTGCTGATAAAGAAGGAGCAATCACTACCCAATTGGCGGGCATAGTGATGCAATTCGCCAAATGATAAATTAAGTTCGAATACGGTATTTAATGCTTTTAAAAAAAATGCTGCATCGGCCGAACCTCCGCCTAAGCCGGCACCAATAGGAATAATTTTATGTAGGTGAATTTTTATTGGGGGCAAATCGTATTGCTTGGCCAGTAAATGATAAGCTTTAACGCACAGGTTTTCGCTACCCTTTCCGGGGATGGGAATTCCGGTGCTTTTAAATTGTACTTGCTTTTTTGATTTTCCTTTGTATTCAAGCACTTCTAGCACATCGCTAAGGCCAATGGGATAAAAAACGGTCTCGATGTTGTGAAAACCATCGCTCCGCTTTTCAACGATATTTAGACCTAAATTTATTTTTGCATTAGGGAAAACAATCACTTTTGATTTTATCTGGGATGCGAAGTTATTAAAATTGATTGCAATTATTTTTGCTAATTCAATTGGAGTTTTTTTTTAACACATTGGAAGATAGATTTCATAGTCACATGGGGTTAAACTTAAAAGAAAGGTGTTTTAAATTTTTATATTTCTGATGATTTTTAGCTGAGGGTCCTTCCCCGAAAAGGGAGAAAATTTTTTTTATACATTTGCTCTACAAATCCAAAAAAAGAACATGACGATTTTAGATTTTGAAAAACCCATAGGGGAGCTGCTGGAGCAGATTGAAAAGATGAAGGGAGTAGCTGAAAAGACTGGTGTTGACGTATCCAAAACGATTAAAGATTTAGAAGATAAACTCAGCGAAAAGCGCAAAGAGATATATGGCAACCTTACTCCGTGGCAACGTGTTCAACTCTCGCGCCATCCGGACCGCCCCTATACTTTAAGCTATATTAATGCCATTACTGATAATACCTGGATTGAATTATATGGCGATCGAACGGTAAAAGACGATAAAGCCATGGTGGGAGGATTTGGAAGTTTGGATGGACAAACAGTGATGTTTATTGGGCAACAGAAAGGTATCAACACCAAAATGCGTCAGCTGCGAAACTTTGGAATGGCTAATCCCGAAGGCTATCGCAAAGCCTTGCGTTTGATGAAGCTGGCTGAGAAATTTAATAAACCCATTGTCACCATTATTGATACGCCCGGTGCTTACCCCGGATTAGAAGCCGAAGAGCGTGGACAAGGCGAAGCTATTGCGCGCAATTTATTAGAGATGGGACAACTTAAGGTTCCTGTAATATGCATCATTATAGGTGAAGGCGCTTCAGGTGGTGCTTTGGGTATTGGAGTGGGAGATCGTGTGTTGATGCTTGAGAACACGTGGTATTCGGTAATTTCGCCGGAATCTTGCTCTTCCATCTTATGGCGCAGTTGGGACTTTAAAGAAAGGGCAGCCGAAGCATTAAAACTTACGGCAAAAGACATGATGGCGTTGAAGTTGATTGATGGAATTATTGAAGAACCGCTAGGTGGCGCGCATACTTTCCAAAGTGAAGCACATCAAATTGTAAAAGCAGAGATTAAAAAGCATTTAAAAGAGCTTTTAAAACTATCTCCCGAAAAACGTATCGATCAGCGTATTGCTAAGTTTTGTGATATGGGTGTGGTGGTTGAAAATTAATTTCTAGCGGTTGTACAAGAGCTGAAAATCGGCTATTGAATCGACAGCGGTGATTGTATTGACAAGCATTCCTGACGTTAAATCATACATTTTAATAACTTTTCCTTCAGCGGCAAGTACTTGATTATTGCTTGGATCGTAGCGCATTTTTGTTGCACCGGTGCCCGCTTTAAACAAGACATAATTTAGGGGATTGTAAGTAAATTTAAATATTCCGTTTTCGGTACTAATTAAATACACCTCGCTGCTCAGTGCCACCACAGATTTTATTTTTCCTTGCAAAGTAGATGGATAAGAATACGAAAAATTAGTGCCGGAAGCGCCATAAATACTTAGCATTCCGGTATTCCCCTGGTTGTAAAACACAAAAAAATCATTGTCTGTTTTAGGAAACATTTCTACCACATCACCGCTAAAATTTAATTCTTGTACCGCTCCACCGGAAGGATAAAAATAGAGCACCAGTTTTTTTGTACTGCCTGTAAATGCAGCCTGTTCAGATAAAACATATTTTGAGGAGACTCCTGATTTTATTGGATAAAATACATTTTGGGTGGCACTAGCCGTAAATCGAATTGCCCCATCTGCATCATAAGCTTTAACAAATCCTGCATTGTAACTTACAAAACTTAATGCGTTTGCTGTAGTGATATTTCGGTAGGTGGGATAAACTGTTCCTACCGGGTTTTCGCTCCAGGCAACAGAATAATCTCCTAAACGAGTTGCCAGTAGCTTGCCGGAAAATCCACCTGAAGTAATGAGGCGTTTAAGTCTAGAATCAATTGAAGCACCAATAAAATCGCCATCTAGCGAATAAGCAGTAGTAATAGAAAAAACAGAATCCACTTTATATACGGTGTATTGATTTAACGCTTTTCCAATCATATAAACAGCCTTACGTTGCAAGGGCAATTCCTGAATCCCAATTTTACGTATTGTGTTCTCTTCGTTCTCGCCATCGCTGCTGCGCACTGTGAGGTAGTAGCTACCACTTTTAATAGCAGTATTGTCAATTAAGATCGGTTGATCGATGGTTTGCCCATCTTGCACATCATGCAATGTAATAGCCGACAATATTTGTTGTTGGTTTTCATCCAGCACAGAAATTTGTACATAGTCAATTTTTGTTTCATCACTTACTTGAAACTTCACCGGAATAGTTTCTCCCACAGTAAAACTTTGATTTTCTTGAGGTGAAATAAAACTCACAAATGGGGCCTGCGTATCCGATTCCTTCTTGCACTTACATCCCCCGAAAAGGGTAACTATAAGAAGAATTGAAATTACAAATTGCTTCATGAGATGAAAATACAAAATTTGATTGAAAGCGCTAGTCGGCTGCTATGAAATTTATACTATTTGTTGTTGTGTTTGTTTGAAATACTCCTATATGCCGTATTTTCAATGGTGTTTTCTTACTTTTTGCTTGATCAAAAAGTAAGAAAAAAATCAAGGCTGATGCGCGATTGACTAAATTTTGAGTTTGTTTTAAAATCAATAATGCGTTATTAAAATTTCAGTTAATAGCTTATCGACCTCTATCGTAATCCACTATGAGGGTTGGTGTGAGGGCTTGCGATTGGCAGGTTAAAATAAATCCTTCATTAACTTCCGATTCGAGCAGGGCGTAATTCACTTTCATGTTTACTTTGCCTTCTATAAGTTTAGCACGACAGGTACAGCAAGAGCCACCTTGGCATGCATAAGGAGCGTCCAATCCCGCAGCTAAAGCACCCTCTAAAACTGTTTCATCGGGTTTTAATTGAATAACAACTTCATCGTCATCGCAAATAACAGTTACTTGGCTTGCTACAAAACTTAGAGTTGAATCCGCTTTCTCATTGCTTACAGGTGCTGTAAAATATTCCACATGTACTTTTTCTTTAGGCACATTTGATTCCTGCAAAGCAGTCACAACGCTATCCATCATACCGGTTGGGCCACAAATAAAATACTCGTTAGCTGTATTAGTATCAACAAATTTTGAGAGCAACATTTTATTTTTTTCAACATTCATTATGCCTTTAAAAGTAGCATCAATAGGTGTTGAAGGGTTATTTAAAATATGGTAAACACTTAAACGATTTTCAGCATTTGCAGCTAATTCATCGAGTTGACTTTTGAAAATAATGGCGGCTTCTTCTTCATTTCCATAAAACAAGGTAATGGTACTTTGCGGCTCCGCGTTTAAAACCGATTTAATAATGCTCATCATGGGTGTTATGCCACTCCCACCGGCAAATAAAACATAGCTAATTTTATTTGAAGCGAGCAAAGGTGTATGAAAATTTCCCATGGGTGTCATTACTTCCAAGGCATCTCCGGCTTTTACTTTCTCGTTAATATAAGTAGAACCTCTCCCGTCTTTTACTTTTTTAATGGCGACTGTAATTTTTTCATCCGTTAAAGGTGAGCTGCACACGGAGTATGACCTGCGAATTTCCTCGCCGTTGATATGAAGTTTAAGTGTAAGGTATTGGCCGGGCAAATAATTGAATTTGTCTTTTAACAGCTCCGGAACATCAAATGAAATAGCCACGCAATCTTTTGTTTGCTGTGTTACCTCACTCACTTTTAAGGAATAAAAACCCGACATGATGTAGTTTTAAAATTTGAGCGGCAAAATTATCATTTCTTATTAGTATACACACATAGCAGCCATAATTTATCTATTTTCGCGGCCTTTCAAGCCAAGTATGCTAACTATTTATCATAAAACAAACTGCCAAACCAGCATTTCGGTGCTAAATCTGATTAAAGGTTCCGGAAAAAAATATAAAATTAAACTCTATCTCGAGCAACCATTAAACTTGGAAGAGTTAGAAAAATTGCTGCTACTACTGCAGCTGCCGCCAGAAGCTTTGGTCCGAAAAAAAGAAAAAATTTTTCAGGAAAAATATGCACACAAAAAGTTAACCGGTTCTGATTGGCTAAAATTAATTGCGAAACATCCCATATTAATGGAAAGGCCCATTTTAGTAAAAGGGAAAAAAGCAATTATTGGCCGGCCCATTGAGCAAGCAGCAGCGTTTATTTAATAACTGATCTTTATCACAGTTCCTCATTTTTATTCAGCGGGAGTAATTTCTCAAGCCATTTTTAGTTAATTTTACCCACAACAAACGTTTATTTCTTATGAAATTCAGAATCGAAAAAGATACCATGGGCGCTGTAGAAGTGCCGGCTGATAAGTATTGGGGCGCACAAACAGAACGCTCACGCAATAATTTTAAAATTGGTCCAGAAGCCAGTATGCCTAAGGAAATAATTTATGCCTTTGCCTACTTAAAAAAAGCTGCGGCCCACGCAAATTGCGACTTAAAAGTGCTTAGTGCTGAAAAAAGAGATTTAATTTCACGAGTTTGTGAGGAAATATTGGCAAAACAACTCGACGCTGAATTTCCTTTGGTGATTTGGCAAACCGGCTCAGGAACTCAAAGTAACATGAATGTGAATGAGGTAGTGGCCTATCGTGCACATGTGCTTTCGGGGGGTAAATTAGAAGACGAGAAAAAAATTCTGCATCCCAATGACGATGTAAATAAATCCCAATCGAGCAACGATACTTATCCAACTGCCATGCATATTGCGGCATACAAGCAGGCTGTTGATATTACCCTTCCGGGGATGCAAAAATTGCGAGATGCATTAAAGAAAAAAGCAGATGCATTTCAAGTATATGTAAAAACTGGGCGCACCCATTTTATGGATGCAACACCATTAACATTAGGACAAGAGTTTAGCGCCTATGTTCAACAACTTGACAATAGCATGCGCGCTATTAAAAATGCTTTAGAAATGGTTGCCGAACTTGCGCTAGGTGGCACTGCGGTTGGTACAGGTCTAAACACACCAAAAGGTTATGATGTATTGGTAGCGAAAAAGATTGCTGAGTTTACCGGTTTGCCTTTTGTTACTGCTCCTAATAAATTTGAAGCATTGGCCGCACACGATGCCATGGTGGAGCTTTCAGGAGCTTATAAACGAGCAGCTGTTTCATTGATGAAAATCGCAAATGATATTCGTATACTTTCTTCGGGTCCACGCTGTGGAATTGGTGAAATAATTATTCCTGATAATGAGCCGGGATCCTCTATAATGCCGGGAAAAGTAAATCCCACCCAGCCGGAAGCGCTTACAATGGTAGCTGCTCAAGTAATGGGCAATGATGTTGCCGTAAGTATTGGCGGCAGCAACGGGCATTTTCAATTGAATGTGTTTAAGCCATTGATAGCAGCAAATGTGTTGCAATCGGGCCGTTTAATTGGAGATGCTTGCGTTTCTTTTACAGATAATTGCGCTGCAGGTATTGAACCCAACATCCCAATCATTAAACACAATCTCGAAAATTCATTGATGCTTGTTACTGCCTTAAATACCCATATTGGTTATGAAAATGCAGCCAAAATTGCGAAAAAAGCACATAAAGAAAATACCACTTTACGTAAGGCAGCCATTGAATTAGGTTTGCTTACCGATGAACAATTTACCGCATGGGTAAAACCTGAGGATATGTGCGGTTCACTGTAATTCGTGAGCTTTAACATGCGCACAGTAATTTTAATTTTGCTATTTGCCTTTGGGCCGATGTTGGTTTGCGCCCAAGAAGAAATTCATGCCAAGGACACAAAGCAAGAAATCACCATCAAAAAAGATCGCTTTCTTAAAAAAACAAATTGGATTACAGTTGGCTTTGGATACGGACAAAAACTCAATACTACCGATTATTCTTTTCCGGGTTCCTTGAATGCCTATTTTCATGTAAAGAATGTGTATTTCAATGCCGGAATTATGCGCAGTAAATTGGATGTATTGATTGCAAAATACAGTGGCGATTTTTTAACCGATATTCATGGCACCGTTGGTTTCCGCACCGAGAGCCGCAAGAACAGCTTTTCTTATTTTGCCGGACCTAGTTATGTGCATGGATTACTTGACAGTGCTACTACTTATAAAGGAATTGGAGCCTACGCCGAAGTTCAATACATTCAAAAAATTTATTACGATATTGGATTGGGTTCTTCTGTGTTTGTGAATTATAATCGATACTACCCTATTATTGGCATTCGCTTGGATTTTTATTTTAGCAATGCTTTTAGAGGAAGGACAGTTGAGGATGATCGTTTACACTAGTATTGACGAGAAGTCAAATAAGAAAAATTCAATTGCACAAAAAAAGCGCTCAACATTGCTGCTGAGCGCTCCAAAAAATTTATTAAACTTTTTATTTGTTGTGAGAATTGGACGATTTTTTATCCTCTTGCTTCTTCATGTCACCCGCTCTGTCAGCTGATTTATTGTCAGACGATTTTTGATGGTCCATATTTTTCATTTTGTTGTCTTTGTCGTGAGATGCGTTTTTATCTTCGTTTCTCATGTTGTTTTGATTTTTGTCCATTTGATTTTTTTTTTTTGCAGAAGATGAATTTCTACTACGATGTAAAGGTGGGCTTGTTTGCAGCGGGGAGTATTATATAAATTTTTAGAAGTATTACATTATTTACTGAATAGGTAAAATTACCAATCCAAAACATTTCTTCCCTCTAGCTAAACTTTATTCCGAGCGGACTAAAGTGCATTAGTGCTGCATCACATAATTTGAATTCCTAAGTTTTACTTTAGTGTTAAGAGCTGTATTAACAACTGAAAAGTTTATCATTTCCATACTTAACCCTGGGCCAAAAGCGCAGGTAAAAATATTTTTTCCTTGTTCCTTTTCCTGCACTTTAATCTTATCCATTATTCTACGCAACACAAATAGGATAGTGGGTGAAGACATGTTGCCATAATCTTCCAAAACACTCAATGAATCCAATACAGCTGAATCTGATAAACCCAAACTTTGTTTTACAGCTTCGACAATTCGAATTCCACCCGGGTGAATTGCCCAGTAATCGGGGGTGCTGTCATTTTGCTCCAAAAATTCATGTACAGTATCATAAATATTCTCACCAATAGCACTCACAATATGTTTGCTTAAGAACATTTGGAAGGCTCCGGAAGTGATATTCCAAGTCATTAAATCGAGTGTATTTGGGATGTTGGCAGAAGTGGCAGCATCGATACTTAAAACCATTTTATTCTTAGCATGTTTATTATTGTTACCGGTAACCAATACTGCTGCTGCACCATCGGCAAACAATAAATTAGAAAGCACATCTTCATCCGCAATGGAGGGAGAAAAATGAAGAGAGCAAAGTTCGGCACACACAATTAGTATGCATGCATTGGGAACTGCTTGAGCAATATAATTTGCATGCTTGAGTGCTTTGATAGCCGCATAACAACCTAAAAAATTCAAGCCTAACTTCTCAACTTGATTTAAATTATAGTGTTTTGCAACTAAAAATTCAAACCCAGGGGCAAATATTCCGGTGCAACTAACTGTAATGAGATGCGTTATTTCAGAGGGTTCAAGTGTATTAGCAAGAAACAATTTATCAATTGCTGTAATTGCCAAAGGCATTATATTCTCTTTAAAAATTTCGGTTCTTTTTTCAACCGATGGATTATAATTTCCATTCGTAAATAATACTTGTTGTTCTCCCTTAAAATCAGAAATACAACTGTAACGGTTTTTAATTTTTGTTTTATCAGATAAGAAATTCAATTTACGCGAGATAGGATCCTGTCCTGAATCATTCAACGCATGGCTATAAAAATTAACTAATTCAGCATTTGAAACGGCGTATTGAGGAACAGCTGTGGCAATATCTATAAGGTAAGCCATTATAAAAAAATTAAGAACATTTTTGAAAGAAAATAAAAATCAGAATTGAAAGTTGTTGCATCTACTGCGTTATTGTTTAAGGATTTAAAATCCATATAGAATAATTTAAAAAGGTAGCAAAAGAAACCCAAGCTAGGTAGGGAACAAGCAGCCATGCAGCAGGTTTAGAGTAACGCGCGAAACTCACTGTTGTAGCAATAATCAGCGCAAGCATTAAAATTATATCCATTAAAGCCAGCAGTGGATTGTGCATTCGAAAAAAAATAATGCTCCAACTAAAGTTTAGAAAAAGTTGAATCCCGAAAATAAAATACTGTTTGCGCTTATTCACTTCAGCAACCTTATTTTTCCATATTAACCAAAGCGATATTCCCATCATCAAATAAAGAATGGTCCAAACGGGAGCAAATAAATACGGGGGTGGATTCCAAGAAGGCTTATTTAAAGCATCAAACCAAGCATTGTTGCCAGCGTTTGAGAGTAAAGCGCTAAGAATACCCACACTTTCGCATAAAAGAATTGCAAGAATGAACTTGACGAATACTGATATTCCTTTTTTATTACCTAAGCCGGAACTATCGTCTTTAAATGTTTGATCCATCTCTAATCCGGCAAAACCTGCCGCACCTTTTTCTAAATGCTTTTCGTTCTTTAACATTTTGTTGAGTCCTATATTAAAATCTTAAATGCTGCGCACTTTAAATATGTCATTTTACTCACCATCCCTATTTATATTTCGAAGTCAAAAATTCTTAACAATTAAAAAGCGAAAGAGTTTTTACTACCTCCTTCGCTTAAGCTTTATTATTCTTTAAAAAGGAAAAACAAGCGATTCAACATTAGGCTTCTACTAATGTATCACGTAAAGCTTTTACATTGTCGTGATCAGCCTTAATTAAGGCATGCTGTGCATTTAACATCGTTTGTTGTTCGGCCGTGAATTCTTCCTTATTGTTAGCCATTGCATTTGTGTACGTTTCAACTGCAGCGTCTTCTCCAAATTCGCAAGAGTTCAAAATTGTTTTGCGGTCTTTGCCTGTTAAAGCGGCTTTAACATCCATCCAAACACGAAAAAATTTTCCAGTTGTTCTAGTTCCTTCATCCGGTATCCCTCCCAATTTTGTAACTTCTCGAACCAATTCTTGTTTACATTTTTGGCTTGTCGCAATAGATTTGCTAAACAAAGATTTTAGTTCTTGTTCTTCTGTTTCTTTTGAGGCGGTTTCGTAACCTTCCATTCTATCATTGTTTATAATGATGAGTGAATTCAATACTTCTATTGATTTTTCCATTTTTATGTGTTTTATATGCGTGAATAATTTATTTCATTTTTGATAATATTTTTTGACAAACTAAGGAGTGATCAAGATGCAATCTTAAATCAGGTAATGTTGCCGTTGCCCATGCCTTAATATCAAGGTCGGTGCTTTCGTTTGAAGCGGTTTCAAAAAGCTTAATGGCATCTTTGTGCCCATCCACCATCATTTGTGCATAGGTTTTGTCAAAATTAATTCCTGATTTGTCGCTTAATTTTTTATAAACTTCTTGTTCCTTCTCGGTTTGGGCAGCTGGAATAGAAATATTTTTTGTTGCAGCCATAGCAGTTAAGTTAAGCAAGGATTTTGTGTGTGCTTTTTCCATCATTTTGCCTAATTCCTTAACATCGCTTGTTTTGCCACTTTGCTGCGCCAATTGTCCTAAGCTAATCTCCTCCCTATTAATTTCGGCTGCGTTTACTAAAAATTGTACTTCCTTTTCATTTTTATTGTTTTCAAATTTTGCATCATTATACGCTTCCGCAACTTCCTTAGAGTCTTCGGTTTTTTTATTCGAACAAGATGAGTAGCCAAGCATTAAGGCACTAATTAACATAGCCTGCAACATTTTTGATGTGAAGTTTTTCATTTCCCTTTTTATAATTTGAAATATTGTTTTTATAATTAATTGCATTGACCCAACAGCATCCAAATTATTACAAATACTATTATAGTACCTAAGCAACCGCCGCCTAATTTTTGAGCCCCGTATCCTGCAATTAATCCTTTAAAGATGTTATTCATGTTGGAAACTATTACTTCTCAAGCGAGGAATTGCCTTGGTCGATCGGGTTTCTTTGCCCCTCCTCGTTTCCAAGTTGTGGCTCATCAATACCTTCGATACCTTCGTAAGAATCATTTGATTCTCCTTCATCATTTGCAACTACTTCGCGCTTTTTACTTTCTTCACTTTCATCCTCACCTATTTGATGAGTTCTATTTTGCTTGGGGTAAAGAGGACTTGGATTTTGAGTGTCGTTAGCCTGACTTTTTTCTTGTGTGCCATTCTCATTCTTTTGCGTGTGATTATCATTTTTAGTATTGTCCATTTTTATGTGATTTAAGTGTAACGGAATTATTACAATGCAAAATTGAACATCTGTATTCTTGTTTTATTACACAATTCTTTAAAAACCGACCATGATTCACAGCTAATACATAGACAAATGGTTGACGCTACAGCTAAGCATTGTACTTAGTTATATTTGTTTAAGTGCCTATAAATAGGTATTGCCATTCTTAAGAACAAGTGAAATAAAGAGGGCACCAGAAAATCAGAATTTGATAAAACCCTTTAAACATAATGGCATTTTAAGATACATGAATGAAACTTGTTTCCTTGTATCGGATGGATTATTTAGAAAGGAATACATACAGCCTAAACTTAGCTGCTGCGCAAAATTTTATCAATCTTGCGGCCTTTTGCCAGTTCATCTACCAACTTATCCAGGTAGCGTACTTTTTGTGTCAACGGATTTTCAATTTCCTCCACGCGATAGCCACAAATAGCACCGGTAATGAGTTTTGCATTTGGATGGATGGTAGCTTGTTGAAAAAAAGCTTCAAATGTCACTTTCTTTTCAATAAGATGGAAGATTTGTTTTTCTGTGAACCCTGTTAACCATTCAATCACTTCGAGCAGTTCCTTTTGTGTTCTACCCTTCTTCTCTACTTTTGTCAGATACAAAGGATAAACAGTTCCGAAAGTCATTTTCGCTATGCGTTCATTGTGGGTGGCGGTTGTTTTCATTATTAATATCAATTATAATTAGATAAAAGAAACAAACATTAAATCTTGTTATACAATCCAATTCATCAACTATTTTTACGAATCATTCATCCCAATTAAGCTTTGATGACTCACTGTAAGTAGTTTCTTTATACTTTATGCTTCGTACGATACCATACTTTTATTCAGGGCATAAATCATTACTGAAGAAATTACACACATCACTACCGCTGCAAACACTAATGAATTTTCCTTAACCGTTATGCCGATGAGCAAATCTCCTACAAACATTACCAAAAAGAAAATATAAGCCAAAGTGAGCATTGGTATAGATTTTTTTACTGTAGCAAAAGCAAAAATAAATCCCAAGGCAAATTGGCGCGAAGCCCACATGTAAAATAAATAGTCGACGCCCTTTGCAGTTAGGTCAACCGTTTCAAGTACCGATTGAGGAGAAAAGCAAATGGAAAAACTCACCATAATTTCCATTAATGCAAAAATTCCTGATACTACTAGAATCCATTTTGGTACTGTTTGCGATGCTGTTGTCATGATTTATTTAAGTTTAAAAATCGGTTAAAGTTGCTATGTTCTGATTTGCCTTTGAACTAATTTAAATTAAATGATAACATAATGACTTAGGAACATAAATGTAAGCCTTTCTTAAAAAATAGCATCCAAAAAATTGTCATTTCAAATCTATTCTTCATAATTCATTACATCCGGATATTTAAATGAAAAATTCAATTTGCCTTTTAATTTAGCATTGCTCACAATTTTATAATCACACGAAGATTCCTCCTTAAACTTAGGTTGAACCAGTCCTAAACGAAGCGCTTCTTTTGTAAAGAATTCTCTTCTTTTAGGATGTGTATCGGCGCAAGCATTAAAGGTTTCTTGCCAAATATTCTTTTCAATAATTTCCATTATAATGCGAAGGCAATCGTCTCTATGAATAAAATTTACGGATCCATCCGGGTTGCTGATTTTGTGGCCCGAGGGATAAAAATTCCCTGGTTTTCTATCGTAACCAAATAAACCTGCAAATCGAATTATGCAGCTTTCAAAAACGCTGCTATTCCTAAACAAATTCTCGATTTCAACTAACGGTGAATCCAACACTTCAGACGTTTCGGTTACTATATCGTTTGTATTTGGATAAACTGACGTAGAACTAATAAAGAGTACCTTTTTAACCGGCGATTTTTCGATTTCAGTAATCAAGTTTTTAAAGTCATTCACATTTTTTGAAGGCACTGCAATGATCAAAACTTCAGCATCCAAAAAACCAGTCGCTTCATAATTTCTTTGAGATAAATTTATTACAAAAGGCAAAACTCCATTTGACCTCATTGTTTCGAGTTTATCCGTATTGGTAGTTGACCCTTTAACAGTATACCCCATTTGAACTAAATGAATAGCCAGAGGCATTCCCAACCAGCCGCATCCTAAAATACTTATGCTTTGACTCAATGTTTGCTTTGTTTAGTAATTAAAATTAAATGTTGCTGCATAAACTCTTTTGCTCCGAAAACAATATTCAATAAGGTTATGAAATTTCAAAAAATAGATCCATTTCTAAACATCAAACCGCTTCTAATTCCTTGATTTTGCCTTCCATTTCCAGTATTTCAAGAGCAGCAACTTTTTCAATATGTTTATCAATATTTAGGAATTGCAATACCAACCAGGCTAGGGAAATAAATAACGCGAAAGCGAAGAGCGAAACTTGCCAACTAAAATGTTCCTTCACCGGGCCAATTAAAGCCGCAAATGACATTTGTCCTAAGTTGGCTATTGTCATATACAAGGTAAATTGACTCGCCGAAACTTTTTTCCAACAACATTGCATCGCCATTGCAAAAGTGCCAATACAAGCAAAAGTATAGAGTACATTTTGTATCACCATAAATGCATATATAAAATTACGGTTAACCCAATAGATTTTTGAAAATGTGAACACTGAAATTAAAATCACCAAGCCTAAAAAGTAAATATTCATCATTCGCTTTTTACCAAACTTATCAATTAAAATACCTCCCAGTAACATACCAACAATGCCTCCAATTAGCTTTGCTGTTGAATAGTACTGCGAGTAATCTAAATTTGTCCAGCCCAATTCCTTCACTGTGAAAATGGGGAGCAGGGTGGAAACATATTTAAAGCCGCCTTGACTAATAAATAAAAGCATAGCAATTACTAATGAGTTGCGTAATTTAAATACACTGTACAAGGATTTAAAAATGCGTCCCCAACTTTCTAATTGCAAATTTTTTGTGTCGGGTGAAGCTTTTCCAGCCGACCAAGGCACCATTTTTTCACCCGGTCGTTCTCTTAAAAATAAGGGCACCAGCATGATTACACTAATTACAGTTGCCATCATCAGCATTGAGCTTGTAAAACTATATTTGCTCAACACCCAACTTCCAACTGCCAGTGAAATTGATATGCCAATTATCTTTGAACCCCACATAAATCCATTTGCCTTGGCTTGTTGGTCAATTGGAATAATATCTACCGCCATGCCATCGGTAGCTACATCTTGAAAGGCTCCAAAAAAAGAAACAATAAAACCAGCGAGCATCAATTGATTCAGATTATTCAATGGATCGGGAATATAGGCCATGTAGATACAACTTAGCACTAAACCCAATTGACCTAAAATAATCCAAGGTCGTTTTCGGCCCATAGGCAAATAGGTATAGCGGTCCATTAAAGGCGCCACAACAAATTTTAAGCTCCAAGGCAATACGGTTACAACTGCAAAACTTGCAATCTCTCCGGGAGATTTACCGTTCATAGCCATCCATGCCGGAATTCCAAAAGTGAGCATTCCTTCGGGCACACCCTGTGCGAAATACAAGGCAATAAAATTAAAATAGCGTAAAAAAGTATGGTTAGAAAGTGATGTCATAATAGCTCCTTTTAATTAATAACATAACTCTCAATTAATAATTCGAATAAACTGCAGTTACTTTTTATAGTTCGCTTCATACATAGCGATCCATTCCTTAGCACTCATTTTTTTCATCAATTCACCAATGAGTTTATATGGAATTTCTTCCATCTTTTTAAAGCGCACACAGCTTTTTCCCATATCTAATTTTTGTTTACTGTGCTTAGGATACTCGTTCACAAACCAATTCAGTAATTCAGGATCAGCATAAATTCCCATGTGGTAAAAATTGATAGAACCTTTCTGTGAAGCGATACCTGCAAATGGCAGCGGCTCAATCGGCTTGCAGTGGTACCCTGCAGGATAAAGCGAATGTGGAATTACATAGCCTAGTCCACCATAACTTATGGCCGGCTCAAAGCCTTTCGGCAGATTTTTAACAATCACATCATGCAGTTTATTAAATGGTTCAACCCTATCTGCCGGAAGGTTGATGAGTATTTCTTGTACTGTTTTTCCGTTTGCTTTCATCTGATGGTGTCTATTTCAAATAAGACTTTAAAAAATTGGTTGTAAAAGTTAGCATATTGAAAAATAAAGTTTAATACGTTTATGGCTTAAAAACTTACCCTTTTTTCACTTTCTCTAATTTATTTTCATCCTTCCTTTTATTAAAAGACGTTCATAAATTATTAATCCTTGTAAACGTTTCTTATGATTTATCCATAAGGTAATTCAGCTCCGTTACCCCGCACGAAAATTGATGCGTTGAAACGAGCTTAAGTTTAATTTTGTCTTTAATATCAACAAACAAGGGAATACCTTTTCCAAGAATAATAGGATTCACAAATAGCCAATACCCGTCGATTAAGTTATGTTGCATAAGTGAATGCGTTGCTCCTGGACTGCCAAAAATTAAAATGTCGGCTCCATCCTGTTGCTTCAGTTCGTTAATACTAGCAGGAAGGTTTTCGTTAATAATTAGTGTATTTGTCAAATCCTCAGCCTTCATTGTTTTTGACAACACCACTTTGCGCACTTTGCTGTACCATTTTGAATGCTCTCTGTCGTGTTTGCTGGCATTAGGTTTATCGGCAGCTGTTGGCCAGTAATTTTCCATCATTTCAAAAGTAACTCTGCCATAAATAGCAGTATCGCCTTCTCCAATGCGTTTAGCCCCGAAATCAAAAATTTCTTCATTCACTTTAATCCAGTCCATTTCTCCCTTGGGTCCGGCAACAAAGCCGTCGAGCGAGATGTGCATAAATGAAATTATTTTTCTCATACTAGTAAAATTATAACTGTTGTTTAAAGTTTGAGATTGTTTTTACAAAATTAATGCTTCTATAAGGCCCTAAAAAATGATTTAGGAATGTCGTTTATCCGCTGTTCTACAGCAAAAAATAATGCACCCAAATAAGCAATTTTTATTAAAATAAGCAAGCTTTCATTAAACCTTTATTGCGAGGTTATGCAAATTACGAACGAATCCATTGCTTTGGAATTGTTGCTGGTGGTGCTAGACAGGCAATTGCATTTCACATTGGATAGATTGCTTTGGAACAGCAAAACGGGGAATATCGGCGATTAAATGGGGGACTATTTTGGGAATCAAAAGCACAATCGCAAACCAAGTAAAAGTGATATTATTTAATGCCATTCCTTGTAAATGCATATTTTGAAAGCCTAGCATAAAATGTGGACTAGTGAAGAAAGCAGGTTGCCTAAATGCAATAAAAGCGAAGTATTTTATTTCCCTTAAGTTTGTAATTAATTTGCTATCATTCAACTGAAAGGAATTTAATTAATGGCAAGCTTAATTTAAAAAATATACATTGTCGTTAATTATGCCAACAAGTGTTATTATCAATTTGAAAATAAGATTTAAGAGTTAGGCCACAAAGTCCTAGAAACATTCTTAACTTAGTTGCTTATAGCCTTGGTGGCAAAAGAGTAATTGTATATTTAATCGATTGCATTTTCGGTGTCATTGCGGAAAAACAAAAAAAAACATGAAATCCCTTTTCCTAACTTTTTTTCTCCTTTTAGTTTCCATAAGTTTATTTTCACAAAATTGTATTCAAGCAATAAAAGTTGATACTGCTGGTTTTACCATTAAAGATGCACAACGCCGAAACGATGGCACTTTTGTTGTGTCGGGCATATTCGGACAAATAAAACCCATTCAACTTGATACGCTCCTGAATACTGCAACGGATTCTGTCACTAATTTCATTGCCATTCAAGATTCAATAGGGCATTACACTAAAGCGGTCATAGTAAGTCATCATGCTGCTGCTACTGATGAATTTAATATTGCAAAAATAGGTACTTCACCCGATGGAAGTATTTACCTTGTTGGCTCTTATGCCGGAAATAATGTTTATTTGAATAACGCTTTACTTCCGGCTACTTACCGAAATAAACTTATCATTATCAAATATAATTCAAACCTCCAATTTCAATGGGTGAGGGCTAGCAAAAAATCAAATGATTTCTGCGGAGCCTCAGACGTATCAGTAGATTTAAACAACAATGTTTTTGTAAGCGGGTCATTTTCAGCTATCGCTTTTGAGTTTGCTGATACCATCATCTACAATCGTCTTTACAACAATTTCTTTACAAAGTATGACGCAATCTTTATGAAATTGGATTCCGCAGGAAACTTAAAATATATTAAATCGTTAGGCTCAAATTCGAGTGAAGTGGTCAATACATTAACAGCTGACAGTAGTGGTAATATTATCATTACAGGCACTACAAGTAATGCCGCCGGTGGTAGCTTTGATTTTGATGTAAATTACACCTGCCTAGGTTCGCATTTGAGCACTTACTCATTTTTTATGGCTAAATACAGGGGAAGCGATGGTCATTGCATTTGGGGAAAATTGGCAGAATCAGCCACTTCCGGTGAGGGATTTGCTGCCTACAAAACTTGCCTTGCAGAAAATAATAGCATTATTTTAAGCGGCACGGTTCAGGGTCGAATATTTTTTCCTCCCTATACCTATAATAGCCCTACTTCTAAAGGATTTATTGCAAAAATTGATTCCTTAGGTAATAATCTATGGTTTGAAATTGTTGGCGGAACTTACTCAAGTTATGGTAACAAGGTTACGTCCATTGCTTACCAGAACGGAATAATCGCAGTCTGCGGAAAATTATTGGGTAGTTATCCTTATATAGGCAGCTTTCCTTTGTGGGCCGAGCAAACACCAGTGCCAAATAATAATTTTGAAGCATTCTGTGCACAATTTTCGAGTGCCGGTAAATTGCTGTGGGCAAGATCAAATAGAGCCGCGCAATCAAACCTGCTTGAAAATAATGCTGTTTTATTTGATGATGCTGGGAATCAGCTTGTTTGGGGTAACTTTATGTCAAGTCAAACGTGGTACCCCATAACGCTTTCATCTAACAAATCTATTTCATTCTTTGTAAAATATGCAGCTTTTTCTGCAAACCCTGCTTTTACTGTTTCGGCAGGCCCTGATGTTACCATAACTTGTGGTGCTAGTGCAGCTTTAACTGGTAGTGTAACACCCAATAATATTGCTTTTGGGTGGTCAAGTAATATGACAGCCTTTGCTGGATATACTTCTAAAAATCCCACAATAAATCCGGGGTATAATTCTACTTATATTCTTTATAGTGCTTATCAAGGATGTTATAAATCCGATACCGTAAATGTTATTTATTCCAATTATAACCTCACTGTAAATGCTGGTAATGACCTCAATATGTGTGGTAATGGTTCAGCGCAAATTTTTACCACCAGCAATCATGTGGCTACCTATAGCTGGCTTCCAACTGTGTCACTTAGCTCCTCAACAGCCCAAAACCCAATCGCAAATCCAAGTATAACAACTGACTATGTTGTTACTGCAACCTATGCTGGCTGTAAAGCATTTGATACGGTGCGTGTCAATTCAAGAGGAGTGCCACATATTAACTTACCAATTAGTGGGACGGGAGTCGGCGGTGCACCTTTTTTTAAAAAATGCAATGGTGAACTATTCAATTTAAATTTTGGTGATTCGTCTACTCAATTCACAGTTTTTCCTACACAAAACATAACTTATGTAAATAATAATTTAGCAACACTTGTAATACATAATTATGATTATCTAATTGTTACTGCTGTTGATACATTTGGTTGTCGGGCAAGAGATAGTGTTTTAATTAGGGGTATTCCGCTTCTCGGTGCACCCCCTATTATGGGAACACTTAATTCTAGAACGGATTGTCCAGGCGATAGTATAAAGATTAGCATTTATATTAACTCCAGTTTGGATTATCAATACAGTGATGCTTTTTTTGGACTCCGCGCATGGCAAGTAGATTCTTTGGATGGTAAAGGATGGCAGGATATTATGTCGTATACTCCCGACTATGAAATAAAAAGTGTAACGTATAGTTCGATCAGTTATTATTCAAGTTCTTTAATCCTTCTTTCTCCTCAACCAAATCCCCCTGTTTACAAATTTCGTTTTTGGACATCG
Source organism: Bacteroidota bacterium (assembly GCA_016721765.1). Classification (NCBI taxonomy): domain Bacteria; kingdom Pseudomonadati; phylum Bacteroidota; species Bacteroidota bacterium. The sequence goes on along the minus strand of JADKHO010000003.1, from coordinate 194,048 downwards.
GATTATTGCGGACCACGAACCTATAGTAATGTTACCACTGTTAATGTTGGTCCCACCCTTATCCAACCATATACTTCTAAAGAACTTTGCTTAGGAAATACAGATTCAATTAGTGTGAATAGCAACAATGCAAATACACAGTATTCATGGGAAATAAAACAAGGAACGTCCTTTGTACCAATACTAAATCAACCCGGATTTATTGTTGCAAATGGCAGATTTCTTAGGTTCGAAAATATCCCACTTTCTTTGGATAGCATAATTGTTAGATGCAAGGTAACAGGGTGTTCAATTTCCTCTACCAATTATAGTAAAAATATTTTGATAACTGTCCCGGATACACTAATTCAAAGCCAAACCTTGAGTCATACTCAATGTGCCGGCACACACGACAGCTTATTTGTGAAAGTTGGAAATGGAACGCATACTTACCAGTGGTTTAAAGATACCGTTCCAATTTTTCTAGGAACGCACCCTATACTTCATTTTTACGGCCTGCAAGCTTCCGCCGGAAATAGTTTCTTTCGCTGCAGAATCACCAACCCCGCTTGTGGTCAGGTATTTTATTCACAGCCAATATGGATTAATGTTCTGCCACAACCTACTTTATCGTGGCCGGGTAACCCTTTAACTCTTTGTGCAACGGATCCCCTATATGCCCTTTCAGGCGCAACTCCTTTAGGCGGAAATTATTATGGCAGTGGTGTCAGTTTAAACACACTCAACCCTTCAACTGCAGGTGTTGGAAGCCATCTCATTAGCTATGCTTACTATGATACGAATGGTTGTGCAAATGCTATAGGAAAGAATTTTGTTATAGATTTATGTACCGGAGTTATAGAAAATGAAAGTGGCGTTTTTAAAGTCTTCAAGAAAAATTCAAGTTTTTATTTTACGCAAGATATTTTTAATGAGGAATATCAATTCACCGTTTATAATACGCTTGGAAAACTAATAGGCTCCCAAAAATTAAAAGGCATTTGTAAGGAATGCATTCTCCCGCTCACTGATATTGCGGGGGGAATTTACTTTTTACAGTTTAAAGATGCTGTCAAACAAAAATCATTTAAAATTCAAATAGAGTAAGCAATTAAGCCCAATCGATTCATAGCAAATAGAAGCGATGCATTAAGTATTTATGTGGAAGCCCAAACTGATACTCCAATTTTACTAAACTTTGGAAGGGAATAATTGTTTTAGTTGCGCAAAAAATTAAACCCTGTTTGTTCCATTAAGATTCTGTATTATGATTAAGGAAGTATAAACTTATCGTTTTCAATGCTTCAAAATATTCAAAAAGGTCTGAGAGTTTTGCGCCATGCGTCAATGCAAGCTTGCACAGCATCAGAAACAATCTATTGCTTTTGACAAGAATTTTTATTCACTTACGGATTTAGCTGCTTTAATAACTTTACACGCTCCTCAAAAGAAATATTATTTTCATTCGGCAGTAGCACTTCACTAAAAAACTGCATCAGCTCCGGTGAATGCTCTTGACTTTTTCGACTGCTTAAATTGTAGTGTGTCAACTTGCTCCACAGGAGCGCTTTTAACTGTGTTTTGTTTTCATTAAACATTTTGGCTTCAAATAACAAACTCCTGCCATTAAAAGAAATCAAACTGCTTTGAATAGTTACGGTTTCCATAAGTTCAGCCGACGCTAGGTAGGCTATTTGTGTTTGCGCAACCACCCATGTATTACCTGTTTCAAGAGCCATTTTGTACACATCAAAATCGTAGTACTTCAACAACTGATCTTCTCTTGCATTGATGATGTAATCAATGTACTTCGAATTGTTTAAATGATTAAAGGGATCACAATCCGGGAAGCGTACTTTTACTTGGCTCTCAAGTTCTTTTAGAAATGGTTTAGTTTGCATATATTTAATTTTTTAGGATTTAGTTTTTATATGTATTTTTTTCTTCGATTATTCATGCATGAATCACTTCATTTTTCCAAACTCCTTATATTATACCGTTCGGTATTTTTATAGCTAAATTTTTTTTAAGCTTTTAGTGAGAGAATTAATTTCTCTAAATACTTCATTGCAATTTTCAGCTCTGTTGGTCTTCCCGTAACTTTTGCTTGCATCACCGCTCCCTCGATGAGTGACATAAAAATAACTGCTACCTCCGCTTCGTTTGTTGCTGCTTTTATTTCGCCACGATGTATCCCTCTCTTTATTTGATTTTCAATGGAAGATTTCCAAAATGTCAATGCATCGGCAGCACGCGCGCGTAATTGGGGATGCGTATCGTCAGCTTCGGTAGAAGTATTAAGTATGGGACAACCACTTTTCAAAAAAGGAATTTTAAGAAAATCACGATACACCCTTGGATATACCAATAATCGCTCAATCGAATTTTCTGATCTCACAATTTGCTCTTTGATGTAATTAGTAACCCTATTAAAGTTATAATCAAATGCCGCTAGTGCTACTTCATCCTTGTTTTCGAAATTGCCATAAATGCTGCCCTTGGTAAGGCCTGTAGCACTTGTTAGGTCAGTAATGGAAGTGCCCACATATCCCTTCTCATTAAAAATGGGCGCTGTTTGCTCCACAATAAACTGCCGGGTTCTTTCTGATTTTGAAATTGAATTTCTCATTTATGCGACAAATATAAAAATAAATATACCAATCGGTATTTTTTAGGAAATAATTTTTCATCCCTAAAGTTGTTGCTTAAATTTAGTTACTACAAGGGCTCAATAAAATAGGATGTTATGGAATGTGCGATTAGCTTTACCATCGTAGTAGGTTAGTATTCCAAATAAAATGAAGACAAGCAGTAAACATACAAACAACAGGGCGCCTACCGCCTCCTAAAAAGGCAGTACAAACGCATATTTAAAAACATCTGCATTAAGCTACACTAAACGAGTGCGTGCGCAGGATCAAATTTTACCATCCATTCAATTCCGAATTTATCTCTAAACATAGCAAAGTAAGTACCATCCGGATTTTCATCAAGTGGCATTTCAATTTGCCCACCTGCTGAAAGTCCATTAAATAACTTGTAAGCCTCTTCTTTGCTTTCTGCAACAATCGAAATTTTACTTCTATTTTCGTTTTCATTTACCCGCCCCATAATTTCCATAATATCATTTGCAAATAAAAAGTTCTGCCCAATAGGCAATGCAATGTGCATGAGTTTATTAGCCTCCTTCTCCGGGATAGGAAATTCATCACTTGCAATGTCTTTGAAGCGGACAATTTTTGTGAACTCTCCGCCAAATACTGATTTATAAAAGGTAAATGCCTCTTCTGCATTTCCGTTGAAATTGATGTGTGGATTAATTTGTGCCATTATATTTAATTGTTTTACATGTTATTATTTAAGTTCTGCTAAAATAATTTTTTTCTGTTTCAAAGTATTTTTCATTGCCTTGTCTCTAACCTTTGGGTCATCGCTGTTAATGAGGTCAAAATATTCAACGGGAACAACCTGCCACGATAAACCGTATTTGTCTTTACACCAGCCACAAGAAGATTCTTCGCCCCCATTTGATGTCAAAGCACTCCAGTAGTAATCAACTTCTGCTTGGTCTTTGCAATTAATCACAAAAGAAACAGACTCATTAAATTTAAAAAATGGACCTGCCGCCAAAATACTTAATTCCATATCTGCAATTTTGATAATGGCTGTTTCAAAGTCTCCTCCACCTGCTTCCGGTGGATTTTTATAGTTGCGATGTTCTTTCAAACTACCGTCTTTAAATATGGATAAATAATAATCCGCTACTGCTTTTGCATCTTTTGTCTCAACCCAAAGACAAGGCGTTATTTTTTGTACAATCTTATCTGTTTTGTTTGTCAAAGTTTGATTCGCTGTTGTATCCATTTCACTTTTGCTCTCGGTATTCTGTTGCGCATTTCCACAAGCCATTGCATTAACTAGTATTACTGCAACCAAAATTTTAAATCCATATTTTTTCATAGTGCTATTAATTTAAATTTGATAATAAAGTTCCTAATTCAGTTAATGTCGCAGTAAAGCCTTCCTTGAAGCCCATTTCAATCATCTTTTCCATGCGCTCAAGAGAATCATTGTATATCGTAATGCTTACTTTGGTTATTTCATTTTGTTCACTAAAATTTAAATCCCAATTTGAACCCGGCAAAAAAGGATTTTCATCTTTGTCTGCAAATACACTAAAAAATTTAAAGTTTGTTTTCGGGCTAATTGAAGTATAATCTTGTATATGCCAACCAATTTCCACTCCATCTGAGTTTGCCATTGCATAAAATCTTCGTCCGCCTTCTCTAAAATCCATTTTTATGGTTTTCGATAGGTATGGTTTAGGAGCCCACCATTGGTCAAGGATTTCCTGTTTTGTAAATGCGTCCCATACAAGTGCAAGTGCTGCATTAAATTCTCTTTCAATGCAAACAGTTTTGGTTGACTTGTCAACCTTGAAGTCAAATAGTAAATTATTCATTTTTTATTTTTTTTAAGTGTTGATAATAGGGTGTCTAATTGATTAAATCGGGTTTCCCAAATCTTTCTGAATTGTTCCATCCACTTGTCAATTTCTTTCATTTTGTCAATTTCAAGAGAGTAATAAATTTCTCTACCTCTTTGTTCTTGTTTTACGAGTTCGCATTCTGTCAAAATGCGTAAATGCTTCGACACGGCTTGTCTTGTCGTATTAAAGTTCTCTGCAATCGCGTTTGGAGTCATTGCGTTTAATGCAATTAAGGTGATTATGGCTCGTCTTGTTGGGTCTGCAACAGCTTGAAAAATATCTCTACGCATTTGTCCTTTTTGTTTTAATGAAACTAATCGGTTGCAAATATATGTGCAACTTTTCGGTTTCGCAATTTTTTTTTATTTTTTTTCAAGATAAATTATCAAGAAGATTTTCTGAGGTTTTAGGGTCGACCTACAATTAAGCCAATTGTCAAGTTCCTATTAAAACCACAAGCATGAGAACGATTTAGAAACTGCTTGGGTTTTAGGTTTGGTAAAAATTCAAATAGGCTTGAGGGGCTTGGTAGGTGGTGTTAATGCGTAAAAATAATTCAATCGAATAAATTATGGCACACAATTCTTTTTGCAGGGACTTCATTTACAAGCATACAAACAACAGGGCGCCTACCGCCTCCCAAAAAGGCGGTACCGGGCTGTCACTACTCGCTCTTTGCTGGGCGGAAAAGCCGGCGCAAAGGAGCTCAAACAGGCCGTTCCATCCCTGTCGCAACTGCACGTTTTATATGTTGATGCATTCAAAAAAATAAAATTTTTGAATGGAATTTTTTATGAGTTACAAACGCATAATAAAACAAGCCCTTTAAATCGAGTAGGACTTAGAGAATTGGCTTGTGTTGAAATGGAATTTTGTTGATGCGTTGCAAACGCATATTTAAAAACATTCTCGTTACACTGCGCTAAACGAGGACGAGTGAAAGGCAAGTAATAGCGTTTTATGAAACTCGAGCGCCGTTTTTAATTGCAACAAATCGAGAAGCACTTACTCCTTAGCAACCGTTATTTTTGCTCAAGTCGCGTTTAAAAAGTATCGTATTATTTTGCGCAATATAGTCGCTCGATATAATCAAATAGGGATGGTTAGGCGAATAGCCTGCGCTGCGGCTTCTTACAATTATTCGGTCATTCACTTTCAGGCTTTTCAACTTCTCAAAATCCTTAGGAATAAATTGCATCATGTATTCCTCGCCCATAATCTTAACTATAAGCCATTTTGGACCCGTTGCATTCGCGTTTGGACGCTGAAAAGTAACAGAGCTAACCACAGCCTCCATATCCGAGAAAGCATTTATGTAATGCTTTATTCTATCATAACTGGCATGTACTTTTTTACCCGCCGGTGAACCCTCCCAAGCTTTGTAATGTATACCATCTGGTGTAGCCTCCCATTTTTTCTTGGCATCCAGTCTGGCTTTTCTATCAGCCGCGGACAAAGGCTTTGGAGATGGCTTTGAAGATGGCTTCGTTTCAGTTTTTTCTTCACGATTTGCAAATACAATTCCGCTCACCACAGCCAAGGGTAAGATCAGCACCAAGAGGATTTTTTTCATACGTTTCATTGCTTATCAAATTGCTAATACGAATCTAGCTAATATTTTCGAAACGAGTGAATTGGGTGGTAAATATTAATGCAAATAAATCATAAATAGTGTTTGACTTTTTATTTCATTGAGTGAAGTGCAATTTTATTTCCTTCTGTGTCGATGATGTGAGCCATAAAGCCATTTCCGCCTATTGACATTTTAGGTAAAAGAATTTTACCTCCGGCTGCTTCCACTTTTGAAAGCGGAACACTTAAATCTTCGCCTCCGTTCAAATACACTAATGCCCCTTTCATGGAAGGTTCAAAACCTTCGTATTGTGCAATTCCTCCTCCCACACCATTTTCCATATCACAAGGAAGCATACCATACTTTCCATCAGGAAAAGGCATTTCCATTATTTCGGCACCATACAATGTTTCGTAAAACTTTTTTGCTCTCGCGAAATCTATAACCGGGATTTCAAACCAGTTGAGTGAATTTGTCATTTTGTTTGATTTTAATTGTTTATAAATGAAATTATTACTTTCCTTTTTTTGATGACTTGGCTTTGCTGTTAAACGCTAAACAAAGATGTATCCAGTACTCAAATTCTTTTTGGTTTTTCATGCCTGTATCATCCAACATTACAGGTACCCAAGCAGACAGGTTTTAAGCTCGGCCTTCAACAAAATACATCTCGATTTCTCCTTTACCTTTGGCTTGTATTTTTCCGCGGGACGTGCAGCGATAATGCTCTTTTACCAGATTGTAAGTGCTTTCACTAATATTTATTTTTCCAGCTTCACCACTGCTTTCCATTCTGCTGGCAGTATTGACGGAATCGCCCCAAATGTCGAATGAGAATTTTTTGATTCCAACTATTCCTGCCACAACAGGTCCAGTATGTATACCGATTCGGATTTCAAAAAAAAGTTTTCCCTCGGCTTCTTTCTTTTCTTTGTAATTCAACATAAATTGCTGTATCTCCATTGCTGCATTCACCACGTCGCTTGCATGTGTTGTATTGGGAACAGGCAATCCGCCTGCCGCCATATAACTGTCGCCTATTGTTTTGATCTTTTCAATACCATGACGTTCTATAATCAGATCAAAAGCCGAGAAACATTCATTGATGTCGGCGACCAATTGTTTTGGAGTTAAATGTTGTGCCATCGCAGTGAAGCCTTTGAAGTCGGTGAAGAGTACAGTGACTTCATCCATCATTTTCGCATCAACTTGTCCTTTCACTTTCAGTTCTTCAACCACATCGGACGGCAGAATGTTGAGCAATAGTTCCTCACTTCGTTTTTTAGCTTGTGAAATTTTATTTCGCTGACGGAAAACTATTCCCCCAAACAAAATGGAAATAGCAAGTCCAGCCGCGATGGAATTTCTGATGTTACGGGCGCGAATGTCTTTTCTTAATTGTTCTTCACGAGTGGCCGCTTCCTTTTTCTCGAACTCATACATCATGGTTTTCTGTGTCATTTCATTGTTGCGCTCTATGTTGTAAACAGAATCATTGAGCGTTTTGTATTGCATAAAATCTTCTAAAGCACCTTTGAAGTCACCTTGCAAACGACGTATGTTGCTGCGTGTTTTGTAAAGCTCGTTCATGTTAGCCACCTGACCCGCCTCCACTTGCAATTGTAGGGCACTATCGACAATACTTCGGGCGGCCTTTAGCGCTTCCAATTTGCTACCTCTGAAATAGTAATCCAGAAATCTTTGGTTGTTGGCTGTTATCAGGGCATAATAAATATTGGCTTTCTGAGAATAAGCACCGCTTAGATCAATTTTCGAAATGTCTTTGGAAAAGGTTGCAATATTCTGCTCAGCTACCGGCAATGCTTCTTCATATTTCTCTTGCGCCATATAGAGTTCTACTGTTCCTACACTGGCAGTCTGCAATAACGAAGTGGACTTGGTTTGCTCACCTAAGCGTTTAGCCTCCTGCAGGGTTAACTCAGCATGCTTGTAGTCTTTAAGATTTTTATACGTCACGAAAAGGTTAATCATAATGATGCCCAAAAATCCATTCTCAGTAGATTTACCAATCAATTCACGAGTCCGCTCAAGGTATGGCAATGCTTTGGCGGATTCATTCATATTGACATATAAGGTTCCGATATTTCCGTTGTAAAGTATCAGACTATTTTTGTTTTTGGTGGCCTCCGCTTTCTTCAGCAGTTTTAAATAGATGTCGAGGGCGCGCAGGTAATTGTTCTGCATCAGGTAAACATTAGCCAGCAATCCACTGAAGGTATCCGCATTTGTCGTATCCTTGTCCACTTCTGCGAGTTCTTTTCCTTGAAGCCATATTTTTTCTGCAGCAAGAAAATCACCTTTGTAAAAGTGCAAAGTCCCTTCAGCCTGCAACACCCGGCGCTTTGCTAATGTGCTACCTGATTTTTCCGCATACTGAGCCGCTTCTTTTAGCAAAGCCGAAACTTCTTCGTATCGCCCTTGGTCAGCAAGCAGTCTGGCCAATTGAGTCATTGTGTTTACACGCGCGGTATCGTACTGATCAGTTTTTAAAACCTTCCGGAGTGAATCTTCAACACGGTTGGTTCCCTCCTTTCCAACACAGGGTTTAGATTGAAAGAAGGCAAGTACAATAAGCAGGGAGGTTTTAATGAGAGTGCGCATAAGCTGAAAATCTTCATGAAAATATCTCTTATTTCTCAAAATTGCAAATGTCCCGCTACACTTATGTTGTGTTGTTGTTTGTCGCAGCATTGTGGATGGTAATTTCGTTTTAATAAGCTGGCGATTTCATATTCTATTCTTATTCATTCGCCAGCTATTGTTTTGGGCATGCCGCTTCCCGAGCTGGAAGGTGAATAAATGAATTTAACGAAAACATAAAAAAATTTCAGACCGTCTTGCTGCTAACGGTATTATTTCCGTAACTTTCTTCTCACAGTTTACAAAATTAAATTGCCTTGCAAAAAAGTTATCTGTTTCACCTTCTTCTTCCAATTAATTGCCTAAAAAATCACAATGTGTCTTTGTCAAAATATGAGTTCTAACGGTTTTCAGATTTGCGCTGGGCGGGTTTTTCAGCACAACTGATCATTTGAAGAAACAAACTTCCTGTACCGCAAAACTGTCTGCTGAGCAGGAAACCCGGCCTTTTGTGTAGGTGCTGTTACCCGCTGAGCTTTATTTGTCCCCGATGAGTTTTTTTGTCAAATTTAATTCTAAGTCTATATTGTTTATTTTATCTATTATGCTCGGTGTAACTGTGTAATTTGGAATTAGTCCTCTGTCCGGATGTTGATAGTTTTCTACAGCCATTCTATAATTCATTAATGGAATTTCAATTCTCACCTTGGTATTTGGCAAAGTAAAGTCAGGGGTAGGTCCAGAACAATTGCCATAATAACCGCCCCCACTTTCCTCGCCAATGAAAACTGCTTTGGTATGAAAATGAAGTTGAGATAAAAATTCGCTGGTAGTCGAAAAACACCATCCATTTATTAACACGTAAATGTTCCCAGCGAATGTTGGAGACAAAGGATTCTGCCTTCCTACATTGGGATGCTGTACGTTGTCAAATGTTCCTTCTTTATTCGGTTTTAACATTCCCGCTGGAGCTTTCATGTCAGGTCTAGTAGTATATTTAAAGCAATCAAAACTTTCTTTGTTCATGCGTAATGATTTATAATAATCAAAAGGTTGATTTACGAAATAAGAAAATAATATTCTGCCGAATTCATCTGTCCCACCTCCATTGTCACGAACATCAATAATTAGATTCGGGATCTTTTCAGAATCTATTTTTTTGAATGAAGCCATAAGAAACTTTTCAAAATTCATTTTATTTTTTTTGTATTGACCTTTATCGAAAGATTTTATTTTTAAAAAAGCGTATTTTTTATCATCGCTTATTTTAAAGAAAGCAGGTTTTTGTTCTTCAATTTTGAAAGGGTATCGATCGTCTGCAATTTTTAGTAATTTATCAAAGGTCAATCCTTGAAGTGTTTTTGTTTTGAGAGTCTTTTCGTTCAATGAAATATACTCTACGATATATCGCTCTGAATAACCATATAACTTACTGAAATATCTTGTGAAATATCGAGAACTTGAAAGTAGTCTGTATTTATGAGTCAAATTATTTCCATCGGAAGGAAATATTTGGAGATATTCTCTGATAAAGTTTTCAATCGAGTGGCCATTTATTGAAATAATTTGCGATCCAAGAAATTCCTTATCATCAAGAGGTGAATAGTTTTTTCTAACATATAATTTATTATCAAAACAATAGACATTAAAGGGAATCGCCGTTGGTCCGTTATCCAAAGAGTCTAATTGTATTTTGGGAGGCACAACTCTTAAATGGCCATCGCCAATTTGCGAAACGACTCTGCATACTAACAACATAAATTCTCTTGCTGTCATGCCTTTATTTAATGCTGAATAGTTGGCATTGAATAAAGAATCAATTGTTGATTTTGATTTATAAATATAAAGCCCAGGATGACTTTCCTCTAAGGATGATCTAAACGCTAAAAAATCTTGTTGCAGTTCTTCAACTGTAAAGGCGCTTTTATTTGATTTATTATTTTGGGCTTCAAGGTTATTACATTCGCAAAAACAAATGTTAGTAATAGCCATTAGTGCTAATATCTTTTTCATTCTATTTACAATTTTTAGTGATCTTATTAAGTGAATTCTTTAGTATTTCAATCTCTGATAGGGTAAATCCCTTAAGAGCTTGCTTTCTATTAGATTCAATAATAGGCGACAACCTTTTAAGTGTTTCTATTCCCAACTTTGTTATACTTAAATCAAATCTTCTTCTGTCTTCTGAATGAAAATTCCTCTCTAAGAAATTTTTGGTCACTAAAATCTCAATAATGCGAGTGATTGATGCGTAGTCTTTGAACACATTTATAGCTATTTGTTGTTGAGTCATACCCGGATTATTTTCTATGGTTTTTAGTACGAGCCATTGGTCGATAGTAATGTCAAATCCTTTCTTGGTTATACTTTTTTGTGCGAACTGCCTGTATGATTTAATTGATTTTTCAAGTGAGTAAAATATTATTTGGTCTAGCTTTTCCATAAATTTTAATTTATTTGATACAAATATAGTTGATATATCAATTAAAGAGTTATCAAACGTGATTTTTTCTAAACGTTCTTAAATTTAAAGGGGCTATGAATTGTCTTATGGAAAGTCTGTAGGTCTACAAGCCTAGCTTGTAAAAGGCTTATTATCGAATCCAAATTAAAATATCCATCAAAATATTGAAAGATTTGCAAATACTTTATCGATAAGCTGCTTTTTAATATCCTCGGCCTAAAACAACAAAATAAATCCCAAGCCAGCACAAAACACTTTAATTTAGTCAGAATTAATAAGCCATTCTCAGCGAATTACTGTATTCTAAGCAATACGTTTGTTTTTATCCAGGAGGGTAAAGCAAAAACGAACTGCAGCTTAGGGAAGAAATGGAATTTTATTGATGCATTGCAAACGCAAATTATAAAAATCCTTGTTGAAAACGAGGATTAGTGGGGGGAACACGAAACCATGCCCTTTGAGTAACTACTGTAATGCGTTGGTGCAACTTCTTGACTTGACTTAGTCTGTTCGAAACGCACACAAGAATCGAAAAGTTGATAATCGTGGTTTAAGCTCGCAGTCATTTGGTTTCAACTATTTTTCCATCTGCTTGGATTTTATATTTCTTCACTCCGCGAGTTTGTGAAGTAAACTTTATTGACATGTCCTTATTTATGCAACCACTTTCGTCTGCAAACCAAGGTACTCTTGCTCCTGAGACACTAAATCCTGTTCCGCCAAAAACAAAAGATGCAATTAAAGTTCTAGAAATAAAATTTCCATTTTTGGTAAAAGTGCAAACAAATTTCTCTGAACTCGAAATGCCGCCTTTTGCAAAAACACGTTCATACAAAACCAAATAAAAACTCTTTGTAGAAATCAGTGAACTGATTGCGTAAAAATCAGAATTCAAGTAGTCGCCAATTGGTTCCTTATCAAGACTATCAATATGCTTGCTGTTCAAGGCGAAGATAAATTTGGTGTTTGGTAATAAATGTTGCTTTACAAATTCCTTTGTCAAGAGGAGAGCACTGTCCTTTTGATAATTATCGTTTTTCTCAAAAACATCTTGTGCTTCACCTTCAATAGTGTCGGTGCGGTAAATAGCTCCGAAATAAACTTGTTCCTCATGTGAGTAAGGTACACAGATTGGAAGGCTGTCTTGTTGGATTACTTTTAGAAAATCAGTTAGCGATTGTCCGTAAGAAACAAACGAAATAAGTAAAGAAATAATTGATAAACTTATTTTGCTGCTCATTTTGTTGTTACTTAATTAACACAATTTCCCCTTCTTCATTTACGGTTATTTTAAATGCTTCTGCTAAAGTAGTACCATCATCATAGCAAGCGCCATCGTAAATATGAATCGTATCCTTGTCAATAAAATAATATCGCAACTTCACATGCTGGTCGCCCCCGCATTCAAAATAAAGAGTTAAGAGTTTACCTATTTGTGTTGCCGGGTCAAGCAAAAGCAGACTTCCGTATATCCCATAGGTTTTTTTAGAGCTATGTTGTCGATAATAATAACATTGATATTTACTTATGTCCGGCAACCTATAAATACAACTGTCCATCTTTCTAACGGCTATGGTGTCAAAATAATAGGCATCACCTTCATACTCTTTATTCAAATCTAAATACTCAATGCTTTTAATAATTGGTGCTTTTATCGTTTTTGCATTATTTATGGAACTGAGTAAAGTTGAAATGTCGGCTAACTCTTTTCCCTCAGGACTTTTAAGTTTTCCGTAATGTTCGTGATCCTCTTCCCAATAGTGTGGATAGTTATACTTGGCAAGGTCGGCACAACCAAATGGGAACGCTGTATTTATCTTGATTTTAGCAGTGTCAGTTTGGATAAACTCATTTTTATTTAATGAAGTCGTGTCTGAAAAGGTGGAATTGTCAGAAGAATTGTATGAACAAGCTGAGATTATTAAACAGGTAATTAGTATGAGTATATATTTATTTTTGTTCGTCATTTGTATTTATTTCTTGCAATCTGTATAGGGTTTGCCAAACTTCAAACCCCAAATGACCAAAACTTGAATTGAAAAACTAATGGTTCATTAACCCCAAAACTGTATTTGGAACACGAAACCTCGCCTTTTGAGCTGGTGCCGTTAAGCGTTGCCGCTACTTTCATCCGTATCATTTAGCTTATCTCCTTCCAACTTTTCAATTGTCTCTTTTGCATTTGCCAATCTGGTCGCTTTGTTTTTCTCCACCAGTTTTACGGTTGTCCACTTTTCTAATTTGTGATGCAAGGGCACAAGCAAAGCTGCAATACAAACTAACGCCAACAACATTAAGATAGGTGAGTGATGCGTAATTCTTTCTAAGAAGGGATGCAATAAAAGATTGAGAAATTCAAAAACAAGTAACAAAGCAATCACTCCAAAAAAAGAAATCAGTTTGGTGTTGGTAATAAAACTACGGCTAAGAAAAAGAAATAGGATTATAAGGCTAACAAGCCCAATGGCGATTAATGCATATTGAATATTTTGCTTTCGCGCAACTTCTGACTTTGTTTTTTCTGCTGCTAACTCTTGTTGTCTTAACTGTTCATTAAACTCAAGTGTTTGCAAGCGGATGATTTTTTCACGACTGAAAACACTATCTCTTGTTGCAATCATTATTTGCTGATACTTGAAAGCACTGTCAATTTTATTTTCCTGTTTATAAAGTTTAGTCAATAGGGTGCTGGCTGATAGTTGTTGAACCAAAAGATTATACTGGCTGTCAATCATAAATCCTTTTGCGGCATAGTAAATGGCTGAATCCCGATGATTGAAACGGTCAAAATGTTCGGCATATTCGCAATAGGCACGCGCAAGTAAGCGATAGTCATTTAACGCTGAACTTAACTGGATGGATTGACGGAAAAATTCAACAGACAATTGCTCTTTACCCATCTTTGAGTAAATGATTCCCATTTCTGATTGAAGTCCTCCACCAAAAACATTTTCACCTTGAAATTTTCTGAAATACAAAGCAAGAGATTCCTGAACATAAGTGTATGCAGAATCCAGGATGCCGAGTTGTTCATAGGATTTTCCTTTGTCAACCAAGACATTAAGTAACACATCATTGTCGGGAATATGCTGAGTTAAATTTTCTGCTTTTGTATAATATTTTATTGCCTCTCGGTAATTGCCTGCATTCCTTTCTACCGATGCTATACCGTTGTAGATTTCTCCTATAAACATAGTGTCGGCAAGTGGCTCCGCAAGTTGCAATGCTTTAAAAGATGCTTCTTTGGCATCAGGATAATTTCCTGCCCACCACAATGAATTCGCAAGGAAAGATAATGCATGTGCTTCTGAACCGACAGGTAAACTATTTCTGTTTTTCATGCTAAGCAACACTGCTTGTTGCGCATAATACACCTTTGAATCATTGCTTATATAACGATACAAGTTGCTTATTACCCATAAGAGTTGAAGTTTTATTTTAGCTTCTTTTTCTACCGTCAGTTGTTGTTTCAAACTGTCAATACGAGTTTGCTGTGCGTTTGTAGCTGCAACGCAAAAGAGAAAAAGGAAAATTAAGCAGAATTTAATTTTTATCATGTTGTAAATATCGCATTTATCACTAGCAATTTCTTGCAGTCAGTTCAAAGTTAGCAAGGGGCCCGAACTTATAGAAAAATACAATGCTTGCCGGAATGTTCTTTTATTTTGGGCCTTCGAAGCAGTATCGTTTATTGAAAAATATTGCATTAGAATTAAACAAATTTCTACCGAAAAATACATTGCACTATTTTGAAGCAGAAATTTCAATCGATCTTCAAACTTAATAAACCTTCTGTCCGCTCAAAATAAGACATCACGCTTGCAAGCATTTAGTAGCAGATTGCACACCTTGTTTTTCATTTTTTGAATTAAAGTAAAACCCAGCAATTCGGTTCAATAAATTGATGGAAATAGAAATTAAGGCAGAGTGAATTTAATGGGTAAGTTAAACTGTACTTTAACTCTGTCACCATCTTGGCTACCCGGAATCCAATTTGGCATAGATTTAACTACACGCATTGCTTCCTGTTCTAGACCGCTACCTCTCTTTACACCGCGTGCTATTTTTTCATTAATAATCTTACCATCGATATCAACATCAAAGCTTACATAAACAGTTCCAGAAATTCCGTTTTGCTTTTCAAATTCAGGATATTTTACGCTGTTAGCTAAAAAATTAAAGAATTTTTCCTCCCCGCCAGGAAATGAAGGCATTATTTCATATTCATAATAAGCTGTGTCAAAACCGCTAGCAGTATAGCATTTTCCACTTTCCATTTTCCCTTGATTAAAAATTTCAATTCTTTTAATATTTCCATTTCTGTAGTATCCGATTCGTTCGCCATTAAGGACTCCGTTTTCACAATTTGCTTTCAATTTTATTGCATTTTTATCTGATGAAAAAAATAATTTTCCAATTCCATTCATCTTATTTTCATGATAATCAGACTCTGAAGTAGGATTCCCATTTTCTGCATAATATGTCAGCAAACCTTCTTTGACTTCAGGATTAAGTGATTTGTAATGTCCAATTGATTGCAACGTCCCATTTATTAAATAATCCTCAACATAAAGAATATTGTTTTCCATTTTTGTAATAATTCTATAATAAACGGCCTCTTCTTTTAAGCAAATTTTATCCCCTTTCATATAAACAGTGTCTGCCTTCTCCTGTCCGAAAGTGGCCAGATTTTTAATCAATAGAATTAGAATTATTAATAGTCTCATTTTAACTGATTTTTTTGAAATTTGCTATTAACGGCATCATTGCCGTAACCACCCTCTCCTAGCACAACATAACCCATCAACAGTGCGAAAAATTTAAGGGTTTCAAGCTTTTCACATTAGTAATTTCATAAAAAAACACAATAAAAATCAATACAACAAATTAATATTACAGTTAATCTAAATTAATTTAAAATGCTTGGGTTAAAAACGCAGTTAAGCAGCACTGCCAGTTTTGAGCACGCAGCATTGCACTTAACGAACTGCTGCGCTAGAGTTGAAAAGGAATTTTACTAGTGCGTTGCAAACGCAAATTATAAAAATCCTCGTTAAAAACGAGGACTAGTGGGGGGGGTGTTTTCATTGATATTAAAATGCTTTAAAACTCTCATTGCTCTTAAAGTATTCCAGCGACTTGGTTTTCCCGCCTGCTCCATTTCAAAATGTGTTTGACCCGGATGCTTTGAAACGATTTTCCATAAACCTTCTTTTGTTCTTTTCTTTAAAATCAAGTCGATTGCCTCCTTCATTCTATTGTCATATTTTACATCTGCTGATTGAAAGTAGTCGAGCGCTTTTAGAATGTCGTAATACCAACGTCCAGGATAATATAATTTCAAAAAGTTAGCATTTATTATTTCACCCGTCTTGTCCGAAAGAAATAAATGGTGCATCAAAATGAACTCGTGAGACTCGTTTTTAGCTTTCAACAGTTCTTTCAATCTGTAAGTATATCCGTTACGTTCATACTCTAAAATTCCTTCCAAAACAGAAAGCGTTGAGTGAAGTGAACTGTGCGTTGCGCCAGATCTATTAGAAAGACAATTGAACCCGCCATCATTCATTTTTTCATTAAGTAAAAAATCAACCACAGACTTTAAACACGCTTCCTCAACTCGAAAATATGCTGCATAATTTAATACCATTCCATTGATGCAGACATCACACTTTTTATTGGTTCCAATAGGCATTATACCACCGTCTGGTCCCTTTAAAGTTTTGAATATTATTTTTAGCGTTTCTTTTATTCGTTTATTGTCGGGTGAAATATTAAGATTCTTTATATCAAGTAATGTATAATGCGTAGAAATCCACTTAGGTTGATAAAAGCTTCGTCCCCAATTACCATCCTTTTTCTGATACGAAAGAAATTTTAACCCCCAACCTTCGGATTCAATTTTCTTTTTAAGTAAAGGCCTGTCTGCATCTAACAAGTCACGAAATGTCTGATATTGAATAGAGACATCACCATCAAGTAGCCAAGCTATTATTTGTTTGTCGGTCATTGCAAATACACCTAACGGGGTTATTCCCGAAGCTATTTTCATAGCATGCAAAATCATTTCGCTATCTGAAAAATTCTTCTAGCATTTTGTACTATTAATGTGCTAATCTAAACAAAAAGATGAAGTGTTTAGTGCCCTCTAAAAAACCAATTTTTGAGTTAAGATTCAAATCTAGTTTTAGGTTTTCAAAAAGCAGCTTTTCAATTTTATTTAAAAACGAAATGCCGCATTAGGGATAGTAGCGGAAATCCTTTTTTTGCGGCAATTGGGCCGGGTAAAAAAAGATTGAAGCGATAGCCCGACCGACGAAGGAGGGAACGCCCAATTTTGATTTGTTGATTAGCTGATTAGCCGATTTGTTGGATTTGGGATTTGGGATTTGGGATTTGGGGATTTACTAGTGAAAGATTGCTTCCTGCCTGGAAATGGAAAGTTGAGTGAAAAGTTTGCATTGTTCCTCGTAATGAACTGAGATAATGAAGGTTTAGCGGGGCATTTTCGCTAAGTTATTGATTTGCTGCTCTTTTTAACAAAATTTCCCAAGCATATTAGGTTAGTTTGGTAAAAAAGACTACTTTAGCAGCCTTTTTCAAAAACCTTCTACAAAAATGGCATTCAAAAGAGACACGAAAGTTAAGAGTAATTTCACCAAAATCACCATCAGCCTTGCTTCTCCCGAATCCGTACTGGACCGTTCAAGCGGAGAAATCCTGAAACCCGAAACCATCAACTACAGAACCTACAAACCCGAAATGGGCGGCTTGTTTTGTGAGCGTATTTTCGGACCTGTAAAGGACTGGGAATGTGCTTGTGGCAAGTATAAACGCATCCGTTACAAGGGCATCGTTTGCGATCGTTGTGGCGTTGAGGTAACCGAGAAAAAAGTGCGTAGAGAGCGTATGGGACACATTAGCCTTGTGGTTCCGGTAGCACACATCTGGTATTTTAAGAGCTTACCCAACAAAATTGGGTATTTGTTAGGCTTACCTACCAAAAAACTCGATACCATTATTTATTACGAGCGATTTGTGGTAATCAACCCGGGTATTAAACAAGCCGATGGAATTAATTACCTTGACTTCCTCTCCGAAGAAGAATACTTAAACGTGTTGGAAACGTTACCAAAAGAAAACCAACATTTAGATGATAATGACCCCAATAAATTTGTTGCCAAAATGGGCGCTGAAGCACTTTACGAATTGCTTGGCCGCTTAGATTTGGATAGCTTATCGTACGAATTACGCGATAAAGCCAACAACGAAACTTCGCAACAACGTAAAACCGAAGCCTTAAAACGCTTACAGGTAGTGGAATCTTTCCGTCAGGCAAATACCCGCGTGGAAAATCGTCCGGAATGGATGGTGGTGAAAGTGGTTCCTGTAATTCCACCGGAATTGCGCCCGTTGGTGCCTTTGGATGGTGGACGTTTCGCGACTTCCGATTTAAATGATCTTTACAGACGTGTGATTATCCGTAACAACCGTTTGAAACGCCTTATAGAAATTAAAGCTCCTGAAGTTATTTTACGTAACGAAAAGCGTATGCTTCAAGAATCGGTTGATAGCTTGTTCGATAACTCACGTAAATCAAACGCCGTGAAAACCGACAGCAACCGTGCTTTGAAATCATTAAGTGATTCATTGAAAGGTAAACAAGGACGTTTCCGTCAGAACTTATTGGGTAAACGTGTGGATTACTCGGCTCGTTCGGTAATTGTTGTAGGCCCTGAAATGAAATTGCACGAATGTGGTATTCCTAAAGATATGGCGGCCGAATTATTTAAGCCGTTTATTATCCGTAAAATGATTGAGCGCGGAATTGTGAAAACGGTTAAATCTGCAAAGAAAATTGTGGACCGCAAAGACGCTATCGTTTGGGACATCCTCGAAAACGTATTGAAAGGACACCCAGTATTACTTAACCGTGCTCCAACACTCCACAGATTAGGTATACAAGCTTTCCAACCCAAATTAATTGAAGGAAAAGCTTTACAGTTGCACCCTTTAGTGTGTACAGCGTTTAACGCGGATTTTGACGGTGACCAGATGGCGGTGCATTTACCTTTAGGAAATGCTGCAATTTTGGAAGCCCAAATGTTGATGCTTGCTTCACATAACATTCTTAACCCTGCTAACGGTGCACCTATCACAGTGCCTTCTCAGGACATGGTTTTGGGCTTGTACTACATGACCAAAGGCCGCAAGAGCGATAAGGATCATAAAGTGAAAGGCGAAGGAATTACTTTTTACTCTGCGGAGGAAGTAATTATTGCCTTTAACGAAAAGAAAGTGGATTTACATGCGCACATTAAAGTAAAAGCAAATGTAAAAGAGGATGGTAAAATTGTTTGGAAATTAATTGAAACTACTGTTGGACGCGTATTGTTTAACCAAGTAGTTCCAGCCGGAGTAGGTTACATCAACGAATTGTTGACTAAAAAATCGCTTCGTGATATTATCGGGTTAATCTTAAAAGTTTCAGGAGTAGCTAAAACAGCAGCTTTCTTGGACGATATGAAAGACCTAGGATTTAAAATGGCATTTAAAGGTGGATTATCTTTTAACTTAGGAGACGTTTTGGTTCCGGAAGAAAAAGAAAAAATGATTGCCGATGCCAACGCGCAAGTAGAGGAAGTGAAAAACAATTACAACATGGGTTTCATTACCAACAACGAGCGTTACAACCAAATTATTGACATTTGGACGCACACCAATTCGCGCTTGACGCAGAAATTGATGACTACCCTAATTAACGACAAGCAAGGATTTAACTCGGTTTACATGATGTTGGATTCAGGAGCACGTGGTAGTAAGGAGCAAATTCGTCAGTTGAGCGGAATGAGAGGATTGATGGCGAAACCACAAAAATCAGGTTCTACCGGCGGTGAGATTATTGAAAATCCGATTATCTCTAACTTTAAGGAAGGTCTTTCGATTTTGGAGTACTTTATTAGTACCCACGGTGCGCGTAAAGGTCTTGCGGATACGGCTTTGAAAACAGCCGATGCGGGTTACTTAACACGTAGGTTGGTTGACGTTTCACAAGACGTTATTATTTGCGAAGACGATTGCGGTACCTTAAGAGGTTTGGTTGCATCGGCTTTGAAAAACAACGAAGAAATTGTAGAAAGCTTATACGACCGTGTATTAGGAAGAACTTCGGTACACGATGTATTGCATCCTTTAACCGGAAAATTAATCATTGGCGGTGGAGAGCAAATTACAGAAGACTTTGCAAAAGAAATTGCAGATTCTCCGCTTGAAGCTGTTGAAATACGTTCGGTATTGACTTGCGAAAGCAAAACCGGTGTATGTGCAAAATGCTACGGACGTAACTTGGCTACCGGAAGAATGGTGCAGCGCGGTGAAGCAGTAGGTGTAATTGCAGCACAATCGATTGGTGAGCCGGGAACACAGTTAACACTTCGTACCTTCCACGTTGGGGGTACTGCATCGAACACCATTTCCGAATCAGGTATTAAAGCCAAGTATGACGGATTGATGGAAATTGATGAATTAAGAACTGTTGAACGTAAAGATGCAGATGGTAAAAAAGTGAATGTAGTAATTGGTCGTTCGGCTGAGATGCGCATCACTGACCCGAATACGGAAATCGTTTTAGCTACAGCAAACATTCCTTATGGAGCGCAATTGTATGTTAAAAACAACAGTACCGTTAAAGCAGGTGAGTTGATTTGTGATTGGGATCCGTTTAACGCGGTTATCATCACCGAAACTGCCGGTAAATTAGAATTCGAAAGCATTGAAGAAGGTGTTACTTACCGTGAAGAATCGGATGAACAAACCGGATTTAAGGAAAAAGTAATTATCGATTCAAGAGATAAAACTAAAAACCCGGTGATTAAAGTTACCGATGGTAAAAAAGAAGTGTTGCGTTCATACAGTATTCCAGTAGGTGCACACATCGTAGTAAACGACAACGCGAAAATGGAAGCCGGACAAATTCTGGTAAAAATTCCACGCTCTTCCGGTAAACTGGGAGATATTACGGGTGGTTTACCACGTGTAACGGAGTTGTTTGAAGCACGTAATCCAAGTAACCCTGCTGTTGTAACCGAAATTGACGGTATCGTAACCTTCGGAAAAATTAAGCGTGGTAACCGCGAAATCGTGGTAGAATCCAGAACAGGTGAAATTAAAAAATACCTTGTTCCATTGGCGAAACACATCCTTGTGCAGGAAAACGACTTTATTAAAGCCGGTATGCCATTGAGCGATGGTGCGATTACACCGGATGATATTTTATCTATCAAAGGCCCAACTGCAGTGCAGGAATACTTAGTGAACGAGGTTCAGGAAGTATACCGTTTGCAAGGGGTGAAAATTAACGACAAACACTTTGAAGTAATTGTTCGTCAGATGATGCGTAAGGTACGTATTGCTGATCCGGGCGATACTCGCTTCTTGGAAGGTCAATTGGCTAACAAAGCAGAGTTCATGGAAGAAAATGACTCTTTCTATGGTAAGAAAGTAGTTATCACTCCGGGTGATTCAACTGCAGTGAAAGCAGGCCAAATCATTACCGCACGTAAATTGCGCGATGAGAACTCGATGTTGAAACGTAAGGATATGAAGGTAATTGAAGCACGCGATGCCGTTGCTGCTACTTCTAGCCAAGTGTTACAAGGTATCACCAGAGCATCGTTGCAAACACAAAGCTTTATGAGTGCTGCTTCCTTCCAGGAAACTACCAAAGTATTGAACGAAGCTGCGGTAAACGGAAAAGTAGACGAATTATTAGGTTTGAAAGAAAACGTAATTGTAGGTCACTTAATCCCTGCAGGAACCGGTTTACGCGAATACGAAAAAATCGTGGTAGGTTCTCAAGAAGAATACGATTTGTTGATGGCTTCTAAGCGCGACAGATTGGTTGAAACAGAAGAGTAAAATAGTTTCTGGTTACACGTTTCAGGTTTCAGGTTGTAAAACTTTAAACCTGAAACATCAGAAACCTGAAACACACAAGAAACCTGAAACAACAAAATGGAAGAACAAAACAACCAGAACCAACTTAACATCGAGTTGAGCGAAGAAATTGCAGAAGGGATATATACCAATTTGGCCATCATAACGCACTCCAATGCAGAGTTTGTAATTGATTTTATTCGCATGATGCCGGGTGTTCCAAAAGCGAAGGTTAAATCGCGTGTTTTAATGACACCACAGCATGCTAAACGTTTGTTACATGCCTTAAAAGACAATGTGCAAAAATATGAATCGCAACATGGTGTGATAAAAGAAGGAGAAAGCAATACAGCTTATCCGATGAATTTTGGCGGGCCTACTGCGCAAGCTTAAATTTATTAATGAAATTATTGAAAGCTCGGAATTTATTCCGGGCTTTTTTTTTGATTTAAAATCTAAAAGAATCGTCAAGCCGGAGGCTTGAAAATAGCTGACGCTCGCAGGATGCGAGCGAGTGTGACGGCAGCATTTAAAATTAAAATTAGCCCCTTCAAATCATGGCGAGTAAAGTGCTAAACCAATGAAAAATAAAAAATAAAAAGATAGTATATTTGTATACTAAAACAATTGAAATGTCGACCGCAGAATTAAACGGAATAAAATTAAGCCTTATTGATTGGATAAACCGTTTGAACGATAAGGATGTAATTTCCTTTTTGGAGGCCTTGCGCGTCTCAAGTGCAAAAAAAGACTGGTGGAATGAGCTTTCACAAGCACAGCAAAAACAAATTCTTCTTGGAATTCAAGATGCTGATGCCGGGAAATTAAGCGACTCCAAAGCATTTTGGAAAAAGGTTAAGAATGCCTAAGTTAAAAATAACGGAAGTCCTTTATTCAGATAGGGCCATTCGAAATGCAATTCTTATAAAGCAATATCTTCTATAGCGATTTTCCCAAAAGGAAGTCGAGTATTTTTATACTTTATTGCAATCCTTCGAAAAAGTTGTAATTGCTTTCCCTGATTTATACCCCAAAACAGTTAAAATGAAAAATATCAGACGAGCTGTCTTGAGCAAGGAGCTTTCCGTATTTTATAGAATCAATACATCTGAAGTTGAGATTTTAGCTATACTTGATAATCGTTGTGATATACAAGAATGGATGTGAAAATGGTTAAGCCAGAGGCTTGGGGATAGCTGACGCTCGCAGGATGCGAGCGAATGTTAGGTAAAACGTTAAGTGGCTTGGTCCTTTTACCCTATTTTGATATGCTGATGCGGTTTACTGAAGTTTGCTCACCAACACTGGTTTTCAAGTAGTAAATGCCGCTGGATAATTCTGCAATGTTCAAACTAACCTCCCTCCCACTGTTCTCAAAATTTTTCAGCCATTTTCCTTCTGCATTAAACAGACTTAACTTGCTCAGCTCTTTTTCGCAGCGCAGGTTTACTACATCCTTAGCTGGATTTGGGAAAATAGTTATTTCTACCGCCCTTTCTTTGATTTCCTTGATGCCAATTGAATTATCGACATCCATACAAACAAATGCAGTTTTAGAAAGGCTGAGGCCATCAAAAAGGGTGTACTCGAAATAATCCTGACCCACATAGCCTGGTGCTGCATTGTAGGTGTAAGATCCATCAAAATTTAAAATAACGGAACCATGGTGAGCATTGCCGATTAACAATGCTTGCAGGTTGCTACCATCCATATCAAAATCATTTTTGAGCAAGCCATTACTTGCCGATACATTAAAAGGAAAACTATCCACACCCAAATAATTATCGCTTATGGCTAAGGCCGGAATATTAAAATCGGTTAAGCCATTTTTAACAATGTTGTAGGAGTCTTTTTTGTATTCCACCGCATCACTTACACTGTTCCAACTCGGCCAAGTGAAACGTGTTGCCGGCGTAAATTTTTGATTGTGATAAAATGCGGAAATCTGAATTCCATCCGAAACCGTATCTTCCGGAGCAGTGGTGGAGCGCTTGTCGTTAAACACGGTCATGGTGCTGGGATCGGTAAAATAGAGCAAGGTCCAGGGAAGACGAATTTTTACGGAGTCATCATAAAGCGTAATCGCATCATCGGAAGAAGCCGGCAAATACTGATTGCGGACTTTTAAATTTCCTACATAAACCAATAAGCTTACGGCATTATTTGTTTTCCAACGCTCAATATTCCACGGAGCACCATCCGTTTGAATGGAATGATACAATTGATTGGCTGGTGCGGTATTGCCCCATATTCCAAAAATATCGTAGGCTTGAGTTACATATAATTGTGCGCTGTAATTGGTTATGTGTAATACAAATTCAGCTCGGTTTTGAACAGTATCTCCGGTTGGCAAAACAGATTCGCCCAGGCTGGAAGCATAGGTATCAAAAGAAATCCAAATATCATCGGGATTTAATAATTTTTCTCCCAGAGACAAATGCAAATTAAAATAATCGTAATCTGCACCGGCATCAATTTTTGTGATGGACTGATTGACATTAAAATTAGCCCAGTTTTGAAGCACATTATTTTTCTTAAATCCAATGAGTCCATAATTTTGTTCGGGGCTCATTACATTGTGCCAAAACACTCTTCGGTTGATGTCGTAATCCAAGGGATAGGTAATCCAGGTGCTTTTAAACCATTCATCAATAAATGCAAAATCCATAGCACCCGCACAATTGGCATCCTTTACATTGTGCAACAAACGAATCATGGTTTGTCCTTGCTCCTTTTGATTGGCTCCGCCATGATTCATGCCGCTGGTGGAATAATGCGCAATTCCCCAACTGGAAGGGACACCTGTTTCAGCAATAATCAAAGGCATTTTTTTATAATGATTTTTCAAATCACTTAAATAGCCGAGATAGCTGTTTTGTCCATAACTATCGAAATAGGTTTGATACGTGGGATCGTCAGAAACAAAGTCAGGATAATAAGGATAGGCATGAAAACTGGCAAAGCAGCCTGCAGGTGCCAAATGAAAATCAATTAAACTAATATCAATAGATGCAGTATCCTCATAACGATACGCTTCGGTGGGATGCGTTAATGGATCTAGTGTGGGCCAACTGGAATAACTTACCGGGCGTTGGGTTTGGTAAGTACTGTTTTCATACTCGACCAAAAAATCTAATTTTTTTGTAACAAATACCTCAGCAGCTTTTGCTTGCACCGAGAAGCGCAGACCGTTGTAAACCGTATCGTTGGGATGCGTTTGATTGGTTTTAATTACCTCTTCCGGAAATGTTTCGCGGCCAATGATGTAACCCATATTCCACTTACTCACATTGGCAGTGTAGGTTCCATAAGCTTTTCCAAATCGTTGTCCTATCACTGCATTTCCATGCACACAATTCACATTTTCTTGAATTTCTTTTTGGAAGGAGCTGTCTAAAAAATAAAGGTCTTGATTGTAATTGGGCAATTCCTCTTCGAGCCAAACACCTTGAAAAAAATACAATGGATTACTAGGATTTGCCAAATTAAAAGAATCCAACACTTCATAAAAACGCGGGTAATGCAGTGTGTACAATCGAATGCAATTGAATCCTGCCTCTTTAATTAAAGCAAACCAGCGACTGTATTGACTGCGAGAGACAACCAACTCGCCCGGGAAGGTTCCAGGTACCGCCACTCCTAAGTTGCAGCCCTTTACAAAAAAAGGAATGTACTCACTTTTGTTCCAAATTTTTAGGTGAACACTATCGGTAGTAAAGGGATAAACAGTATCGCGCGGACAGACCTGTTGGGCGAAACTAAATTTTGTAAGCAGAATAAAAAAGAGCGTTTTGAGGTAGTTCATTCTTGCAGTTTTTTTGTAAAAATAGCAAACCTTTTTTGAACGCCATTTTTTCTTTGCGCGCCCTTTTGTAAGGAACCATTCCTAAGCATATAACTGCGTTGTGGTTCAAATACTATTTCACCAATTCGCCCAATATTTTTTTTAATGCTGTTTCGGATTGTTTTTGATTGAAGCGAGCATTCACCAACCGGGCTATTGCTGCTTCATAGCTGCTTTGGCTTTCCTTTATTTCGAGGTAATTTCCCAGGCCTAGTTTTAATCGCTCACTTGCAATGGCGAGACTTTGCTTAGCGAGCAAATTATTCTCCTCTTCGAGTTGCAAAATTTCTTTATCACTCAACCAATTTAAATAAGCTATATTGGCCGCAGTAAATAACTGGCTCTTGCTACTCTCTACTAGCAACGAGCTATTAAGGTAATTTATCTTCGCCACTTTTAATTGATTCTTGGTATTGAATCCGTTGAAAACATTCCAAGAAAAATTAATTCCTACCGTATACCCGAGATTTTGATTTAACAAAGCAAATCCGGCAGCATTCTCTGTTTTGCCAAATAGATAACCAGAGCTTAGGCCCACACGCGGCATACTTTGCGAACGAATCTCTTTAATGGATTGAGCAGAAATGAGTACACTTTTTTGAGCAAACAAAAGACTTGTATTCGATTTTTCGATGCGTTGGCGAATTTGATCCATGGATTGTTGCGCTTCAAAAACAAAATTTGTATCCACCCCAAAACTTTGATCTGATTCAGCTTTGAGCAGCTGCAATAAATTGCTTTTGTACTCATTCAACAAACTTCTTTGAGTTAGCAAATTGGATTTTTGAGCATTGAAATCCAATTTTGCCTGAAGCAATTCCACATTAGAACCCGAGCCAATATCCAGCTTTTTCTGTGCTACTTTTATACGTTCTTCGCTCACTTGCATGGCGGCTTGTATTCCTTTAATAAGTTGCTCTTGCTTTACAATTTGATAATAAAAAGAGGTCACCTTTTCGATGGTGTTTTCGAGCTGAATTTTAAAACTCAGTTCGCCTTGTTCTTCCAGTAAATTCAATCGTTCCTTGGTAGCAAACATTTTCATACCATCAAAAATGGTCCAGTTTAAATAAGCACCTGCTGTAATAGAATTGGAACTAACTCCATTTTTATCGACACTTAAACCGCTCGAAAATTCTTGTCGTGTGGAGTTATTTGACATGCTTCCGGTTGCATTAATATCTACTCTTGGAAGAAAACCGGCCGCGCCATAGGTATTCTGCACTTCGGAAATGGTGGAATTATTTTTGGCAATTTGAATATCGAAATTATTTTTCAATGCCATTTCCACCGCTTGCTCATAGCTTAGTTTTCCTTCAATTTGTGCAAGGCTTGCAAAGGGAAATAATAATAAAACAAAAACTATCTTTTTATACATGTTGTGTTTTATTTTTGGATAAATAAGAATAGATAGCAGGTATCACGAACAGCGTTAAAATCAGTGCAAATAAAATTCCACCTACCACAACAATCCCCATACCCATGCGGCTTTTAGCACCAGCCCCTATAGCGAGTGCGATGGGTAATGCACCCAAAGCTGTTGCAATACTTGTCATTAAAATGGGACGCAAACGAGCTGCTGAAGCGGCAATTATAGCTTCTTGCTTAGCCATACCCTTTTCGCGCAATTGGTTGGCAAATTCCACAATTAAAATTCCATTCTTAGTGACCAGTCCAATGAGCATGATGATTCCGATTTGACTGAAAATATTTAAGGTTTGATTAAAATACCAAAGTGATAAAATTGCTCCAGCTAATGCCAGTGGCACGGTGAGCATAATAATAAACGGATCGATAAAACTTTCGAATTGTGCAGAAAGAACCAAATAAATCAAAACCAAAGCGAGTAAAAACGCAAATAAAATATTGGAAGAACTTTCTGCAAAATCGCGTGAAGGCCCGGTAAGCGCTGTTGTAAAGCTATCATCAAGCACTTGTTTTGAAATTTTTTCCATTTCTTTTATCCCATCCCCAACTGTTTTTCCGGGAGCAAGTCCGGCTGATACCGTAGCAGACTGATAGCGGTTATAGTGATAAAGTTGCGGCGGCGAGCTCTCCTCTTCCAATTTTACAATGTTATCTAACTGAATTAAATCACCGCTTGCATTTCTAAGATAAAGGGATTTAATATCCAGCACCTCATCGCGGTTTTCGCGGCTGAACTGTCCAATTACCTGATATTGCTTACCATTCATGGTAAAATAATTGAAGCGTTGTCCACTTAAAGCCAACTGTAAGGTTTGAGCAATATCCATAACCGAAACACCCAAATTGCGGGCCTTATCGCGATCTATGGTGATGTTTATTTCGGGCTTATTAAATTTCAAGTTGCAATCCACACCTTGAAATATTGGGCTTTTATTTGCCTGCTCTAAAAATTTGGGAAGCTTATCCTTTAGCTTTTCAAAGTTTTGCGCCTGCAACACAAACTGCACCGGTAAGCCTACTTTGGCGCCTCCACCTACCGAAATACTTTGTTCTTGAATGGCAAATAGTTTTCCTTGCGGGAAATTTTTTGCATTCTTTGAAATGTAATCTGCAATTTTTTGTTGACTTCGTTTACGTTCACTAGCATCCGTTAAGGCCAAGCGCACAAATGCTGTATTCACCGCACCAGAACCACTAAAATTGGGCGCAGTAACGGTTAACAATACCCTTTTTTCGGGAACAGAATCCAACACAAATTGGGTAAATTCTTCTACAAAATTATCGGTATATTCATAAGAAGAACCTTCGGGCGCAGTCATTAATACACGCAGCCAGTTTCTATCTTCAAGGGGTGAAAGTTCACTTTGCAAGGTAGAACCTAATCCGAATATTAACGCTATAGAAGCCGCCAAAATTGCCAATGCCAACCAACGTCGCTTTAAGAATACTGTGAGCGACTCACTGTAATTGCGAATCATGTTTTGGAAAAAAGGTTCCGTTGCTTCATAAAATCTACTCTTCTTTGGATTTTTTTTCACCAAACGTGCATTGAGCATTGGTGTTAGTGTGAGTGCTACAAATGCCGATATAAGTACCGCTCCGGCTAACACCACCCCAAACTCACGGAACAATCGACCTACAAATCCTTCTAAAAAAATTACCGGCATAAATACCGCGGCCAAAGTGATGGAGGTAGAAATTACAGCAAAATAAATTTCTTTTGACCCCTTGTGTGCCGCTTCAATAGGGCTTAAGCCATCTTCAATTTTCTTATAAATATTCTCGGTCACCACAATGCCATCATCCACCACCAAACCGGTTGCCAGTACAATTGCCAGCAGTGTGAGCACATTCACCGAATAGCCTAACAAATACATGATAAAAAAAGCTCCTATTAAGGAAACCGGAATATCAATCAAAGGGCGCAGCGCAATCAACCAATCGCGAAAAAATAAATAAATGATGATAATTACTAAAACCAGCGCTATTCCAAGTGTTTCGATTACCTCGGTGATGGATTTTTTAATAAAGAGTGTATTATCCAGGGCAATTCCAACCTTAAAATCTTTAGGTAAATCTTTTTTAATTTGATCGAGGCGTTTATAAAACTCATTGGATATTTCCAAATAATTTGCACCGGGTTGCGGCACCAATCCAAGCCCAATCATAGGTGTGCCTGATTGCTTAAGCATCGTTTCTTCATTATCGGGTCCAAGTGTAGCTTCTCCAATATCGCTAAAGCGGATAACCTTATCACCGATTGATTTTAGAATAAGGTTATTGAATTCGGCTTCTGTCTTTAAACGTCCAACTGTTTTTAAAGTAAGCTCACTTGTGTTCCCTGCAATTTTACCGCTGGGTAATTCCACATTTTCTTTATCCAAAGCAACCTTCACATCTTGCGGGGTGAGGCCATAAGACGAAAGTTTTACAGGATCCATCCATAAACGCATGGCGTATTTTTTTTGACCCCATATTTGGATAGTACTCACACCGGGTATTGTCTGCAAGCGTTCGGCAATCACATTTTCGGCGTAATCACTTACTTCGAGTTGGGTGCGTGAGTCGGATTGAATGGTGAGTGAAAGCATCGCATCCGAATTTGCATCTGATTTGGTAACTGTTGGCAAGCCATCAATATCTTGAGGCAACTGGCGAGCCGTTTGTGAAACCTTATCGCGCACATCGTTTGCTGCTGCTTCGAGGTTTGAACTTAAATTAAATTCCACCGTAATTACACTTGAACCTTGATTGCTGGAAGATGTTATGGTCCGAATACCATCGATACCGTTAAGTGCCTTTTCGAGTGGTTCTGTAATTTGCGATTCAATAACATCGGCATTCGCTCCCGAATAAGTGGTGCGCACCGTAATGATTGGCGGGTCGATAGAAGGAAATTCCCTCACACCTAAATAGGAGAAGCCAATGCCCCCAAACAATATAATGATTAAACTCATTACAATGGCGAGAACCGGGCGATTGATGCTTATGGATGAAATATTCATGGTTCTTATTTTCTATTTTTTCAACTCAACAATTTTAACAAGAGCATCGGGCTTGAGCGACATTATACCGGTAACAATAAGCGTATCCCCTTCTGCCACCCCTTCCAAAATTTCGATGCGAGCATCGGTTCTGGTGCCGGTTATAACTTTTTGTGGCACTGCTTTTCCTTCTTTGCAGAGATATACCTTTTTTCCTTTTAATTCAGGAATAATGGCTTCGGTTGGAACCATAAAAGCATTGTGATTTTTTGAAGATTTTAACTGCACTTGCGCAAAAGCACCTGGAAATAGTCTATCATCAGAATTTACGAACGTTGCACGAATAAGAACATTGCGAGTTTGCGCATCAATTTTGGGTTCAATTGCAATTACATTTGCGTGAAATTTTTTGTCAATTGTACTGAGTCTAAAAAAAACAGAATCACCAACTGCCACTGTACCTGCATATTTTTCGGGAATTGAAAAGTCAAGTTTTAAAACAGCGGTTTGCTGCATGCTTGCAATACGTGTAGCGCTATTTACAAAACTTCCTTCACTCACTTGTTTAAGTCCAATCCTTCCCGAAAAGGGCGCATAAATTTCAGTTTTTGCAATGAGTGCTTTGGTATAATCCATATCGGCCGAAATAGTTTGCAATTGATTCGCCGATGCATCGTATTCCTCCTGACTCACACCGCTAATTTCCAACAAACTTTTTAAACGCACTTCCTTCTCCGTTGCTAGCTTCAATTGCACTTGTAGTTTCTTTAATTGCGCCTGTAATTCAGCATCGTTAATTTTTGCCAGCAAGGTGCCTTTCTCTACTCTAGTTCCTTCCTTAAATCCAATATAGGTTAATTTACCCTGTACTTCAGGATATAACTGCACTTCTTCATTAGCGATAATTGTTCCTGATGAAAAAATTATATTCTCGAGATCCACACCATGCACTACAAAACCGCTTACTGTTACAACTGAAGGCTTTTGAGGGCCACCTTTAGACTGCGTTCCATTATCAGGTTTCAGAAAGAGCAGCTTAACTGCGGCCAATACTGCGATTATGAAAAGAATAAAAAATAATGTTTTTGATTTCATTTGCGGGAATTTGCTTTTTTATAATTGATATAAATTTTTTGGGTGGGCAGGTGCTCCAAATTTTTTTGAATTAAGGAAAGGTGCTTGTACAATTCCTTTTGCTTTTCTTTTGAGATTCCATGAAGCGCTTCTTTGTTAACGCTATCAATAGCTTGATGAATCTCAGGTAGCAAGCTTATTGATTTCTTTGTAAGTTCAACTAAATAAGCCCTTCTATCGTTTGGATTTAAGAGCTTTTTCACGTATTTTTTTTTGATAAGATAATCGATGATTCTAACCATAGATACTTTATCAATCTTTAACTTATCGCAAATGTATTGCTGAGAACACGGTCCTTCAGAATCTTCGATAACCACCAGAACCGAATAGTAGCGTTCAATCTCTAAATGCTCCAAGCGCTTGGTTAGTGCACCAAAATAAGTTTTTGCTAATACAGCTAAAGATCTGCCGAAAGGCAAAACATCGCATAAATTTGAATTCATTTCAATTTCTTAGTAATACAATATTAGTTATAATTAGTAATAGTTAATAGTATTAACTATTTTAATGCATCAATTTAACATTAAAGCACTAGTTAAACTTAACTAAAAAGCTAATTATCTGTGCTTTACAAAACACACAGCCAGTTATTGCAGGTTTCCATATCAGTTGTGCTAATGCACAGGATACAGAACTGCGAATTTTGAAATTCTTGAAAAGGAAATTTAAATTGGAACGATTTCATAAAACGATTCCAAACTAAAGTTGATGGCTATAAGTAGTCCGAAATGCTAATGAAAAGCTATTGTACTGAAAAGTGAAATTCGATTGAAAAAAGGTATCCTAGAAAATAAAGTCTTTATTAATTGATTCTAGTTTTTCCTATCCGCCTACTCCAAGCCTTCCGATTTCATAATGGATGCGATTCCACCAAAGATATCGTAGGATTCCGTTTTTACAGCGCCGCCCAGTTCAGGCACGTACCACCCCTTGCTATATAAAACCATGTAACCGAGTTTGTTCGTAAACTGCTTTTTAATCATCAGCTTTTCTCCTTTAGCTTGCAAGCGAGCCGCAGCTTTTTCTTGCTCTTTAGCTACTTCTTCATCGGCCGACTCGTAATTGGTATTCATTTTTCCTTTGGTCCAGGACTCTGATTCGATGATATAGGCTTTGTACTTTACACCACTAATAGTTACCTCTTCCACACCTGTAACTGTTTGATTAACGCCTTGTATACTGTGCGCTGAGAAAGAAAGATTTTGTCGAACTGCAACATCGATGGTATTATACACCGCTCTTGTTTTCAACTCAATTGTAGGTCCGAGTACATAATCCCCGTTAGAATTTGGTGCATAGCCAAAGCCATTGCTTGAGCTGGTGCTGTAATGACTAAATACTTTCTTTTTTACAGTTAAATCGGTGGAGGTTGGAAATGTGAAAGAGATGTCTTCAAAGGTTGGCAATACATCGCCGACTTTTAATTTCATAGGTAAAATTTGAATTCCTTGAAGTGAATATCCAATTGGATTTTCTTCAGTACCCACTAATACCGGTCCTCGATTACGCGCAAGAAACAAAGTATCCGCGCGACACACTAAGTAACTGAAATAGTCCTTCCCTCCCACATTATAGCCAATTTGATACTCATCCGCATCTTTCAATTTATTTTTTTTGATGTGAAATTCCATCGTATAATTGCTTGCAGGAGGAACAGTTCCGGCTAGGACTGATGCATTGTAAGCAGCCACCATTTCATCTTTTTTGTCCTCCTTTGCTTTAAGGAATTTGGGATCGCCGGAAAGAGGATTGGTGTAAGTAATAATTTTCAACTTTGTTAAATCCCCATCCTTAATTGAAAGATTACATTCTTGCGAAAACACAACTTTGCTTAGGCCCAGAATTGTTATAGCGAATAGTAAAATTTTGTTCATTGGTTTATAAGTTTAGTTATACCGTTTTGGTGAGTGAAAAGTAATTGGGGTAAAGCCAAATATAAATACCCATAAAGAGGGATTTTTATGTACGTACTAGTACGGAGCCTTGCAAATAAAACTATGCCTCTTCTTTGTAATAAATTTTATAAAATTTCCGACCATCCTTCTCCACTCCTTGCTCAATCATTTCTTTATTTCCATGGATGTAGATGTGAAAATTCTTATCCAATTTTAAAACACTTTTAAAAATTCGTGCTTGTTTTTTAACAACGGTTTCGGAAATATCAAAATTATCGACTAAGTCTATTTCATTGTCTTCGCGATACATTTTATCAAACTTTCGGAAGGATTTTATTACGTCAGTATCTTGAAAAACTTCGCTCTCAAACTCTCCCTTGTTGAAGTTATCATGGGTTTTAAAATATTCCATAGAACGATTGAGCAAATCAATTTGATCTGTTTTGCTCACTTCAAAATCTTCGGGCAAACCGGCTGTAACAAAGGTTTTAGTGAGGGTTAAAAAATCCTGCGTGTGATGGTATTCATCCTGACACGGACGAATCATTAAAAAATTATCTCGCCAGTACTGAGCTTCAGGTCCTTTATTGCGCTTATCTACAATACAAATTTTATATCCATTATCTGCATCCGTATCTAAAATCAAACACCCTTTATCCAGCTGTTCGATGTTAATTCCTTCTTCATACAAAAGTTGGAAATTCTCGGCATTAGAAGCATTCACTTGAAGAAAAGCTTGTCGATGTTCAGATTTAAAGATTCCCACAGCATTCACCACATGTCCTTTTACCGATAGATTTGTAAATAAGGCAATGAACAAATCGCCTGATTTAATTTGAGGATGATTTGTTACTTCGTAGAGGTGTTTTGCAATATCCGTTGCCTGCTTTTGAAAATCTTTCTTTCGTTCAAATATTTTGCGGCAATAAATAAAAAGTGGATTTAGTTCAAATTCTTGATTGCTGAAGGTAAAGTTGTAGAATTCTTCATTCTTAAAAGAGGAAAGGAAATACTGAAACAATAAAGCTTCCAATCGTTTATCTTTTAAATCAAGCTCTTCCTTCGAATGTTGCAGCCGTTCCCCATTGGTTTTATTACCGATATGGTGAACCGAAATATTTGCTATTTGTGTGTTAGTAGAATCAATCATTTAGTTTCGATTTAAGTTCAATCCTTCCTTTACTTGCGGATAAATGAAAAAATTACTTTCCAGTTAAATACCAAAATAGAAATCAATATACAAGTATAAGCTATTAATTGAGCAGCACTGATTTGCTCATCAAAATATAGAAAAGCAATTACAAAACTGAGTAAAGGATTAATATATAGCAAAATCCCCATTGTGGAACTATTCACCTCTTTTAATGCAAATAAATTTAAAAAAAGAGGTAAGATGGTAAATACAACAGCGAGTATACTAATTTGAAAATAAAAAGAGGCATCATAGCTTACATGACTTGAAAAGAAAGGAAAAAATGGCGCCAATAGCAGTGCAGAAGATAACATCTGAAAAGTAAGAATTACCATTTTATCAAGGTAAACATTCTTTCGTTGTGATATGAGGTAGAGCGCGTAAGAAACAGCTACAATCATGCTATAAGCTAAATCAACAGCTGAGTGCATTCCTAAAATGGTGCAGCTAACAGCACTTATGGCAACCGCCGTCCATTGAATTTTACTTAGTTTTTCTTTTATAATAATTCCCGCCAAAACAGTGGTAAGAATGGGACAAACCAAATAAGCAAAAGCTGCAGTCTTAATGCTTATTGTATTCATTACAAAAATGTAAAAAAACCAATTTGCAGTAAGCAATAATCCGCCCACAATGGTTAGCAAAACAGTTTGTTTTCGGTGCTTAACAGTAAGTTTTTTAAAAATTGTTCTTTGTGCTAAAAAGTTCTTGGGTCGGAGAAAAAAAGTAAAAAGGCTAATTATTCCGGCTGCAAAAAAAATCCGGAAAAACAACAAATCAAGCGAAGCATAAATATGGAGGGGTTTCAGCGAAAAGCTAATAAAACCCCATATTACAAAGGAAGCTATCGCAGCTAAATAATAATTTACATTTTTCATAAACGGGGCAAATTTAGTGATTTAACCAAGTACTGTTAATTAAAAGAAGCTATGCATCAACATGTGATGCCGGTTCAAACCTACTTTTGTAAAAACATTACAACATGCTGGAGCAACTGAAAAATTTTTACGAGCGAAACAAAAAGTATTTTATTGTTGATTTTATCATGTATCTCGTAATTATTCTGGGCGTAATAATTTGCATGCTTATAATTATTTAAGCAATCATGCATTATCGCTTACGACATATTTTTCGATCATCCTTTTTGATTTTTATGGTGCTGCTCTATTCCTGCCGGACCAGCAAAACTAGAGAAACCCGCAAGGATGATTTAAACCAAAACGATCGTGCTCAAAAAACAAAAGTGCTTTTGCACACTGCCTTATCCTATAAAGGAACAGCTTATAAAGCAGGCGGGATCGACAAAAAAGGAATGGACTGTTCGGGTTTGGTAATTACCTCCTTTCAAAAAATTAATATAAATCTTCCTCGAACTTCGAAAGAACAAAGTAGCATCGGCATTCCCATAAAAGAAAGCGAAGCGCAAGCAGGTGACCTTCTGTTTTTTGCAACAAGTGGTAAATCAAAAGGAATAAATCATGTGGGAATAGTGACCGCGGTCTCGGTTGAAAAAGGAGTTATTTTTATACATTCCACAGTAAAGGCGGGAGTTATGGAAGATAATTTATCAGCTCCCTACTACCGAAATAGCTTTATTAAAGCGATGCGGGTTTACTGATAATTTTCGCGTTTAAGCGTTTCCAACTTTTCCACTTTCAGGTATTTTTGCTTTTTACCGATTTTATAGCCTACAATTGCAGCCCCACTATATTCAAAAGGCTTTGTTTGGGTTGCAACTGCCTCTTCAATATTTTGATGCATTGGATTGGCTACCAACTTCCTTGCAGTTACTTCAATGGTATCACCTGCAGCAAAACTAGCAGATGCACCTGAGCGCTTTGCAGAAAATGCTTGCACTTCATAGTAGGCTCCACCAATCCACACCTGATCAATTTGTAATTTTTTTGAATTAACAGGAGCAATGAACTTTATTGAGTAGGTAGTACCTGAAGGGCTTCCAGCAGCACCACCAACAAAATCTTGGGAGGTAGCTTTTACTAAAATCAGGTTATGACTTTTACATCCGGCAATAGAAGCGTTTGAAAAAAGTAAATACAAAATAACTATTAGGGAATTTTTCATTTGCATTTAATTGACCTTTACTTTTAATGTGTTTTTTACCTTAATTGCTAGACTTTTTGCATGCTCCAGCGAATCGTTGAGAACTGTAACATGTCCCATTTTCCGAAAGGGTTTTGTGATTTTCTTTCCGTACAAATGCACGTACACTCCTTCCTCTTGAAGCACTTCTTCTAAACCCTCATAAAATGCATTTCCTTCAAATCCCTGTTCACCCAACACATTCAACATCACAGCAGGCTTTATTAATCGGGTTGAGCCCAAAGGTAAATTTAAAATTGCCCGCAAATGTTGTTCGTATTGGGAGGTGTAATTTGCTTCAATAGTGTGGTGTCCGCTATTGTGCGGACGCGGTGCAATTTCGTTCACCAATAATTCTCCGGTGCGGGTAAGAAAAAATTCGACCGCTAAAATTCCCACCAGTTGCGTTTTCTCGATAATTTTTTGCGCAATTCCTTGAGCTTCGAGTTCAATTTCTTTGGAAACAGCAGCCGGCGCGTATAAAAACTCCACCAAATTAGCATCCGAATTAAATTCCATCTCCACCGCCGGAAACAACTTGACTTCACCAGATAGATTTCTGGCGGCAATTACAGCAATTTCTTTTTCAAAATCCACAAACTGCTCGAGTATGCTGGGAGCATCAAAAGCTTTTTCTATATCCGCTTCGGTACGCAATTTTCCAACTCCTCTCCCATCGTAACCACCCTTTCGAAGTTTTTGCATTAACGGAAAATCGGCTTTATGCTTCAGTAATTGGTTCCTATTTTCAACCAGAAAAAAAGCTGCTGTTGGGACTTGGTTATCTTGATAAAATTGCTTTTGT
The DNA here is from genome assembly GCA_016721765.1 of Bacteroidota bacterium. Classification (NCBI taxonomy): domain Bacteria; kingdom Pseudomonadati; phylum Bacteroidota; species Bacteroidota bacterium. The sequence continues at coordinate 156,625 of JADKHO010000003.1, read as the reverse complement.
AAACCTTTGTCTTTAATCATTCTTAGCACAGCGGGCTGCGGATATACCGGCAATCCTTCAGCTTCCAGTTTTTCGAGTGCTTCAATATTTACATTTTCAATTTCGATTGTAAGCAAATTCACCTTTTTACCAAAAGCGTATACAGCATCAAAATCATTCAAATCCCCTACATAAAAATCGCTGCAAAGCTCTGCGCACGGTGCATTTCTATCGGCATCCAAAATACTTATTGAAACATTGTAATTAATTGCTTCTTGTATAAACATGCGCCCCAATTGCCCACCACCGAGTACACCCAGCTTGAAATTTTTATCACTAAATTTTAACATGACACAAATATAATTGTTATTGCGGTGCAGTGCTTTTGTATTTTGTTATACTTTTGAAAATTGAGTCAATGAAATTATGCCTGAAAAATTAAATTGTAGGAAGCAACTAAAGGAACTTAAATGCTGTATCCTTATCCCTACCTATAATAATGCGCAAACGTTGGAACAAGTTATTCTTTCAGTTTTAGAATATACTGACCAAGTGCTTATTGTAAACGATGGTGCTAGCGATGCTACTCGTCAAATACTTGAAAAATATAAGGAGCTAAAGGTGTATACCCATGAAGTAAACCTTGGCAAAGGACTTGCCTTGCGCCATGGCTTTGATTTTGCCATTCAACACGGTTATAACTATTGCATTACCATCGATTCGGATGGGCAGCACCAAGCGGCGGATATTCCAAAATTCATTGCTAAACTCGAGGAATCGCCTAACTCCATCATTATGGGTGCCCGAAATATGAACCAATCGAGTGTTCCCGGAAAAAGCAGTTTCGGTCATAAATTTTCTAATTTTTGGTTTCGGTTTGAAACCGGTATAAATTTACCCGATACGCAATCCGGTTATCGACTTTATCCTTTGCACCCACTAAAAAAGATACACTTTTTTACCACTAAATTCGAATTTGAAATTGAAGTAATTGTAAAAGCGGCCTGGCGGGGAATCCCTGTTGTATCGGTACCTGTAAGTGTATATTATGCGCCAAAAGAAACCCGCATTTCCCATTTCAGGCCTGTACCGGATTTTACCCGAGTTAGTATATTAAACACCTATCTCGTAGTATTGGCAGTGCTTTGGCACATCCCAATTCGATTTATTAAAAATTTAACTTGGACCAACATAAAAGCCTTTTTCAAAAAGCACTTTCTTAACCCGGATGAAACTCCTTTGCAAAAATCTATTGCCATTGGATTTGGTGTATTTATGGGCATAATTCCCATATGGGGTTTTCAATTAATTACTGGCATTGCACTCTGTCATTTGTGGAGGATTAATAAGGCAATTTTTATTACGGCTGCGCACATCAGCGTGGCGCCAATGATTCCATTGGTGGTATACTTCAGCTTTTTAACCGGTGGGTTGGTGTTGCATGAACCCAGCTCTATTCGTGAGTTTACTTCGTTTATTTCTTTAGATGTGGTTAAACAAAACATTTTTCAGTATGTTATTGGCAGCATAGTATTGGCAATTGCATCAGGACTGTTTTTCGGTTTATTCAGTTATTTTTGCATGATGATTTTCGGGAAAAGAAAAAGGGGAGCAATTTAATATATGTCGATTTTTTTCATAGCTATTTTTCGTTTTTTTAAAAGAAACAGGATATTGTTTTTCTTGTTTCTTGCCACGCTTTTAGCCGGAGTTGGCTACTTTGCTTCGAAGATTAAATTGGAAGAAGATATCAGCAAAATGCTGCCCGGGGATAAAAAAGTGGAAAAACTAAATTTTGTTTTTCAAAACTCTAAGTTCCTTGATAAGCTTGTTGTGAATGTTAGTTTAAAAGATTCCACGCTAGAGAATCAGGAGGCCCTTATAAGCTTTGCTGATACTTTAACACAACGCATTCAACACAAATTTGTTCCGAGCCATGTAAAAGAAATTACTTCCAAAATTTCGGATGAATTGATGTATGCCGTTTTCAATTCATTTTACGATAACCTTCCCGTTTTTATTGAAGATAAAGATTATGTAGAACTTGATAAAATGATAGAAGACAGTGCTATTTATCAAGCACTGAATCGTAACTATAAAACACTCCTCTCACCTGCCAGTATGATTCTTAAAAAGAATCTTGGGCGTGATCCATTAAGCATAACTCCACTTGCCTTAAAAAAACTGCAATCGCTTCAGTTTGATGATAATTTTGAAATTGTAGATGGGTACATTTTTACGAAAGACAAAAAACACCTACTTTTTTTTATAACTCCACTAGCTCCCAAAAAGACTGCGCTCAATGCCGAATTAATTCACGGCTTGGATGATCTTATTGAGCAAATTTCTAATGAAAATCCAAGTGTTAATACCGATTATTTTGGAAGCGTGGCTGTTGCGGTAGCAAATGCCGAGCGGATTAAAAAAGATGTAACCATGACTGTTTCCATAACAGTGCTTATTTTGTTTTTATTTATTTCATTTTTCTTTCGAAGAGTTTTCATTTTCTTTTTGATTTTTTTACCAGTGATTTTTGGTGCCGGCTTTTCTTTGGCGGTTTTGTTTTTAATTAAAGGCTCGGTTAGTGGCATTGCTATTGGTGCCGGTTCTATTGTTTTAGGTATTGCGATAAATTACTCTTTGCATTTTTATACCCATTACCGGCATACCGGTTCCATTATTCAAAACCTTAAGGATCTTGCCGAACCCATGACTGTGGGAAGTTTTACCACCATTGGTGCATTTCTTTGTTTGCTCACTATTAAATCGGAAGCATTGCAAGACTTCGGAATGTTTGCGGCTTTTAGTTTAATAGGCGCCTCTCTATTTACCTTATTGGTGATGCCACATTTTTTTAAAGAAGAAATTCACATCGAAAGCCACAAATCTAATTTTATTGATTCCCTTTCTGCTTATTCATTTAATAAAAACAGAGGATTAATTTTAGTTGTGAGTCTGGCAACACTTGTATGCCTATACTTTTCTCAAAAAGTGGAATTTGAGAGCGACGTGATGAAAATGAATTATATCACCGAAAAGCTGGCTAAATCCGAAAACAATTTAAACCGAATAAGCAATGTTTCTTTAAAATCGGTGTATTTAGTATCGAGCGGAAAAAACCTTAACGAAGCCTTGTTGGCCAATGAAAAAAATACTGCCGAACTCGAAAGTTTAGTTCAACATCATACCATTCGAAAATACTCTTCAGTAAGTTCTTTGCTGCTTTCAACACAATTGCAAAATGAGAGAATTGATCGTTGGAAAAAATACTGGACCACTGAAAAAATAAATCGTGTTAAGCAATCACTTCACACACATAGTGCTGCGTTTAAGTTTAAAGCATCGGCGTTCGACAGTTTTTTTGCTTTGATTGAAAAAGATTACCAGCCTTTATCCGATTCCACTTTTAACAATTTGAAAACCCTTTTTCTGGACAATTACATTTCAGAAACAGCACATCAAACCTCTGTTGTAAGCCTCATTAAAGTGGATGCCCAGCACGAAGATGCAGTGGTTCATGCCTTTCGCGAAAATGAAAGCTTAAGTGTTTTCAATAAAAAATACATGACCGAAAAATTTATTGAAATCATCCAAAATAACTTCAATAAGATTTTAATTTTTTCCTCCATTTTGGTTTTAATCACCTTGTTGATTTCTTATGGCAGAATAGAATTAGCGTTGATTACGTATCTGCCCATGCTCATTAGCTGGATATTGATTTTGGGTATAATGGCAATCTGTGGCATCAAATTCAACATCATCAACATTATTATTTCCACTTTTATTTTTGGATTAGGGGATGACTACAGCATTTTTATCATGGATGGTTTATTGGGTGAATATAAAAATGGTAAAGAAAATCTCACTTCTTATAAAACCTCTATTTTCTTATCGGCTTTTACCACATTAATTGGTATTGGAGTCTTAATTTTCGCAAAGCATCCAGCTTTAAAATCGATAGGACTCATTACCATAATTGGGATGTTTTGTGTTTTACTGGTGGCGAACACCATTCAGCCCTTGCTCGTAAAATACTTGCTCGAAAAAAATGGCAAAAAGCGCGTCGTGCCCATGACTTTTATAGATGTATTTATTACGTTTATTGCCTACACACTTTTTATTGTGGGTTGTATTTTGCTTACTTTGATTGGGGTTATTTTCTTTGTTTTAATACCATTCAAATCGCGCAAACTAAAACTTTGCTATCATTATTTGATTATGCAATTTTCGCGATTGCAGATTTATTTGATGTTTAACATTCCTAAAAAAGTACTCAATCCGAGCGGTGAAGATTTTTCAAAACCGGCCGTAATTATTGCAAATCATCAATCACATATTGATTTGCCTTTGGTGATGATGCTCCACCCTAAATTATTAATATTAACGAATGATTGGGTGTGGAATAATCCGTTTTATGGTTTTGTTGTGAAGTTTGCCGACTATTACCCTGTAAGTAACGATGTAGAAAAGGAAATGGATTTAATGCGTGCCAGGGTTGCAGAAGGCTATTCTATTTTAATTTTTCCGGAAGGAACGCGCTCTGTTAATGGAAAAATACAACGTTTTCACAAAGGGGGATTTTATTTGGCCGAAAAACTTGGCATCGATGTACTTCCCATTATCCTTCATGGGGCCAGCGATTGCATGACTAAAACAGAAAATTTTCTAAAGAATGGCAGCATTACTGTTTCCATTTTGCCTCGCATCAAAAAAGAGGACATGCAATTTGGAATGAGCTATCAGGAAAGAACAAAAGCCATCTCAAAACATTTTAAATCGGAATTCTCGAAAATAGTTTTTGCGCAAGAAACGGTGGATTATCACAAGCGAAAATTAGCGAAAAACTACATCTATAAAGGCCCTGTGCTGGAATGGTATATGCGCATTAAAATTAAGCTGGAAGACAATTATAGGCTTTTTAATTCCTTGCTTCCTCTGGAAGGCAAAATCACAGATATTGGTTGTGGATATGGATTCTTAACGCACATGTTGAGCTTTGTTTCGGAAAAGCGAACTGTGATTGGAATTGATTACGATGAAGAAAAAATAGAAGTGGCAAAACATTGTATTTCGAAAAAAGCAAGCACTGCTTTTTTTGCTGCAGATGTTACCAACTATGAATTTGAAAAAAGTGATGCCTTTATTTTGAGTGACGTATTACATTATTTAACTGCGAATCAGCAAGACTTGTTAATTGAAAATTGTGTCAAAAATTTAAATCCGAATGGAATGATTTTAATTCGAGATGGGAACAAGGATTTGCAAAAGCGCCACTGGGGAACTCGCTACACAGAATTTTTTAGTACTAACTTTGGATTTAACAAGACTCAAAATAAACTTGAATTTTTATCCGGAAAAGACCTATTGAAAAGTTTGTCAAAATACAAATTGAAGATTGAAATAATTGACAATACGAAGCTCACGAGCAATATGATTTACGTATTACGCAATACCTAAAATACGGTGTTTGTGATACAATGAATGAATTACAAAAAAAGTTCAAGCAGCAAAAAATAAGTTAGGACGGAATTTTTATTAACATTAATAACAAACAGCATAAATTGAAATACGATTTTGTAATCATAGGAAGCGGTTTAGGTGGGCTACAATGTGCATATATCCTGAGTAAAGAAGGATATAATGTATGTGTGTTAGAAAAGAACCGGCAAATTGGTGGTAACCTGCAAATATTTGTACGCGACAAAGCCATTTTTGATACCGGAATTCATTATATCGGCGGGCTGGATAAAGGTCAAAATTTGTTTACCTATTTCAAGTATTTCAACTTGATGGATAAGTTAAAATTAAAAAAACTGAATGAGGATGCATTTGATATCGTAACTTTTGACAATGATACGACACAATACAAATATGCGCAGGGTTACGAAAATTTTAAGGAGACTTTGCTTGAATTGTTCCCTAGTGAAAAATCCGCTTTGGATCAATATTGCGCTAAACTGCAGGAAATAAGCGATTATTTTCCGCTCTACAATGTTAAGTTTGCTCCCAAAAGCGTTCTAGAAACAAAATTCTTAGAAATAAATACACGTGATTATATTGCCTCTATAACATCAAATGAAAAACTAAGAAATGTTTTGGCTGGCACTAATGCACTGTATGCAGGTGTTGGTGATAAAACTCCACTATATGTGCATGCTTTAGTGATTAATACTTATATTGAAAGTGCTTGGAAATGTATCGATGGTGGAGCACAAATCGCATTCTTGTTATCAAAATCAATTAAAGCGATGGGTGGAACAATTCGAAATTATTCGGAAGCCGTAAAATTTAATTTTTCGGGAGATACAATCAACTCGGTTGAGCTTAAATCAGGTGAGTGTATTGAGGCTTCACATTTTATTTCAAATGCGCATCCTTCAAATACGCTAGAAATGCTCGAACCCGGAAAAATTAGAAAATCCTATGTGAGCCGCATACAAAGTTTAGAAAATTCAATCTCTGTTTTTATTGTTCACATTGTTTTTAAAGAAAACAGTTTCCCCTATCTCAATCATAATTACTATCACCATAAATATAACGATGTGTGGCGCAGCATTCAATATGCTGAGAAAAATTGGCCCGAAAGTTACGCTGTATTTACCCCTCCAAGTTCTCGCTCGCTTGAATTTGCCGAAAGCATGAGTGTTATGGCCTATATGCATTACGATGAAGTGAAAGAATGGGAAAATACATTTAATACTATACCAAAACACATCAGCAATCGGGATGCTGCTTACCAGGATTTTAAAGCCATAAAAGCTGAGAAATTGTTACAGGAATTGGAAAAGAAATTTCCGGGAATACGCACAAAAATTCGCACTTACACCACTTCCACCCCTTTAACCTATCGTGATTATATTGGTACAAATGATGGCAGTATGTATGGCATTTTAAAGGATCATAAAGACCCCTTAAAGACTTTTATATCTCCCAAAACCAAGGTTCCTAATTTATATTTAACCGGTCAAAATTTAAATATGCACGGTGTACTTGGAGTTACAATTGGCTCAGTAGTTACTTGCTCCGAAATAACCGGACAAGAATACTTGGTAAAAAAAATACTTTCGGCTTAGTTTTTAATCTCTTAAACTTTCATCTTCACTCAAAACCTTTGTACTGTGTTTTAAGGTTCTAAGAATTAAGGCAGCAGCGGCGGTAACTATCAATACAACTATGTATTTATTGCTTAAAATAAACTGATGATACGTAAAATAATTGCGTAAAAGCTCCACAAAAATAAAACTGATAACCGTCGCCAAAACCCCTGAATACTCACGACGTAAAACAGTTTTTAATGAAAACGCCGTGGTGCTGGGAATGAATTTACCAAATGCGGGTATAAATGCTGGTGCTTTAAGCGACCAATCAAGGTACTCCTGACCAAATTTTTTTTCCAAAAAACGCTCTTCGGCAAACATGATTCGCTCATAATACAACCAAAAAAGCAGACTGGTTATCAAAAAGAAGGAGAAACTACCCACAAATACTACAATTCCAATCCACATAAAATAATTGCCTAAATAAAGCGGATGGCGCACAATACTGTATACACCTGTGCTATTCAACACATTGGCCACTTGTTCTTTCGTATTTCGTCCGGAAGTGCCTTTTGGAGTGGTACCTATTGCATAGGCTCTAAATAAAAATCCAACCACAGTTAAGGTGACTGCCAGCAGTTTAACAAATTTTAATGTTTCATGATCTATCGGGTCCTTAGAAACAAAATAAATAGCAGGAACCGCAATAATAAAGAGAATAACGGGTAATTGTCCGCGGTATTTAAACAAAAAATTTCCGGATGATTCAAACGAATGAAGGAGGGCCATCTTTTTTTAGAGATAAATAATTTTGTATATTAAAAAATTTGTATATTTTGCGGTGGTTAAACCATAACCGAGGCGAAAGTAAACATTTCCCTCTGACTAATAAAATCAATACTGATGGCAAAAACTAAAGCAAAAGCTAAGGTTAAAACCGTAGTTAAAAATAAAGCAAAAGCAAGTCCTGCTAAGACTACTACTAAAAGGAGTATTCCTGCAAAAAAAACAGCGGTAAAAAAGAGCATACCTGCTAAAAAAATTGTAGTAAAAAAGACTGCATCAAAAAAAATTGAACCTGCTAAAAAGGCTCCAGTTAAAAAGAGTCCTGTAAAATCAGCACCTCTGAAAAAAATTGAAGCAAGCAAAAAAAAACTTACAGGGAAAGTTAGTGGTGCAAATAAAGCGGATTCAAAAAAAATCGTAAAACCTATACCGGCTATCAAAAATAAAACACAAGAAAAATCTCCCGTAAAAGCCAATGATAAAAAATCGGGACCGACGAGCGAGCTGGTTGTAAAAAAGGCAAAATTTGAATTCCCAAAGAAAAGAGCCGGTCGGAAACCTAAAAACAAAGGCGATGAAGATGATGGATTTGAACTATTAGAGGTTCCGAAATTAGAACCCATTAATAAAAAGGCTCCTAAGAAAAAATTCATCATTCCGGTTAGTCAGGAAATTTATGTAAATCCTAATGCTAAACAGGTTGCCATTCCTAAAAACATTGGTACCTATAAAAAATTTGAAATCGAATTCCCGATTCATGCTTCTCCCTATATTATTTACAGCTTTATCAGCACTCCTGCAGGACTTTCTGAATGGTTTGCCGAAAATGTAAACGTGCGAAACGATGAATATACTTTTCTTTGGGATGGAAGTCAACAAACGGCAACTTTGCTTTCAAAAAAAGAAAACACGTTCATGAAATTCCGGTGGAACGATGAACCTGATTTTACTTTTTTTGAGTTTCGAATTGTTGTGGATGAAATCACGCAAGATGTTGCTTTTTGGGTAACTGATTTTGCTGAAGATGAAAAATCACAAGAAGCTTCGGAGATGCTTTGGCACAGCCAAATTGATGCGTTGATTCATGCAATGGGCGCTTAATTCATTCTTTCTTCAGAACTTCCTTTTAATATTATTTCAAAAGCTCAGCTTTGAAAAGTCTGCATAAGTATATCCTCAAATCTTACTTAGGTCCTTTTGTTGCCACCTTCTTTGTTGTGCTCTTTATGCTGCTCATGCAGTTTGTGTGGAAATACATTGATGATTTAGTGGGGAAAGGATTAGAATGGTATATTATTGCTCAACTCATGTTTTATGCTGCGGCAACCTTTGTTCCGCTTGCCTTACCATTAGCCATACTGATTTCGAGTATTATGACTTTCGGAAACCTTGCTGAGCATTACGAACTGGCAGCTTTGAAATCCGCAGGTATTTCCTTGCAAAAAATTATGCGGCCATTAGTAATTGCTTCCATTTGCATCAGCATTTCTGCTTTTCTATTCGCCAATTATCTGCTCCCGGTGGTAAATCTAAAAATGGGATCCCTTTTATACGATATCAGGCAAAGCAAACCAGCCCTCGATTTAAAGCCCGGAATTTTTTATAAAGACATAGATAACTATGTAATACGTGTGCAGGAAAAAAGTAAAGATGGAAAATATCTTTATAACATGATGATTTACGACCATAGTGCCAGACGTGGTGCCAACAAAGTAATTATTGCACAAAAAGGCCAGATGCAAATGTCGGCCGATAAGAAAAATTTATTGCTTACCCTCTACAATGGAAAAACCTACGAAGAAATTTTTGATGACAAAACCAACAGCGTTAGAAAATCGTTATTGCGCAGTGTTTTTGAAAAGCAAGTAATTCGATTCGATCTAACTTCCTTTGGTTTTGAACGCACCAATGAAGAACTTTTTAAAGACAATTACCAAATGTTAAATGTGGCGCAGCTTTCAGCCGAAGTGGACACACTTCGCCTTAAAGGAAAAGAACGTAATAAGGAGTTTGCTGCAGGGTTTTCAGCATTTATTAGAAACCCCGGAATTAAAAATCCCTCACTCACTACACACCCTATTAATACGGCTGATTATTTCGATAATTTTCAACGAGCCGACAAGGAGCGAATTTTAGAGGCCGCCTTAAATACAGCACGCAACTTTAAGTCTCAGTTAAATTCCAATGCCGAAGAAATTGAACATCGCACAAATAATATCAATAAACATCTTATAGAATGGCATAAGAAATTTACTTTATCATTTGCCTGCCTTGTGCTCTTTTTTGTTGGTGCGCCATTAGGAGCAATTATCCGTAAAGGGGGCATTGGAATGCCGATGGTAGTTTCGGTAATATTCTTTTTGTTTTTTCATGTCATGAACATTATGGGAGAAAAATTCTCTAAAGAAGGTGTGCTCCCTCCCTATCAAGGAATGTGGATGGCCTCTTTTGTGTTGTTACCAATTGGCATTTTTCTTACCTCCAAAGCAACCAGCGATTCAGCCCTATTTGACATAAATAGCTACTTAAAAGTATTTCGTATTTTTTCGCGTAAAACAAGCAATGAAAATACTCCAGCTGTGCAATAGAATTCCTTTCCCTTTGGCTGATGGGGGCGCTATTGCCATGTTTGCCATGACTAAATCCTTTGCAGATGCGGGTTGCGAAGTGGATATGCTGGCTATAAATACTAAAAAACATAAGGTGGATGTGGCCACTTTACCAGCATGGTTTTCACAAAAAACAAAGCTCTATGCTGTGGAGGCCGATACCGACGTAACAGCACTTGGGGCATTTCTAAATTTATTTTCTACCGCTTCTTATAACCTCGTACGCTTTGATATTCCGGCTGTTCATGCAAAGTTGAAGGAGCTTCTAGCCCAAAACAAGTACGATGTTATTCAGTTAGAAGGCTTTTTTTTATCCAAATACATTCCAACCATTAGGTCCAATTCAAATGCCCTCATTTCAATGAGGGCGCACAATGTGGAGTTTCTGATCTGGGAAAGAATGGCTGCCGCAACTGCATCGCCTTTAAAAAAATGGTACCTAAATTTGTTGGCAAAACGTTTAAAAAAAGAAGAGCTGGATATCCTTAATAAAGCGGATTGTATTATTCCCATTTCGGAAGTCGACCAACAAAGTTTCAAACAACTTGGTGCTATTGTTCCTATGCATGTTAGCACTGGCGGTGTAGACGAAACGCTTCTTGAGAAACAATTGCCCGTATCGAATGAACTTTCTCTTTTTCATTTAGCTGCTATGAACTGGCAGCCCAATGTGCAAGCAGCAACTTGGTTTTTAGAAAAAATATGGCCGCTTATTCATCCAAAGTTTCCTGATTTAACCCTATACCTGGCCGGAAAAGACATGCCTGCATCCTTTTTTCAAATGCAGTCAAACCAAATAAAAGTACTTGGTAGTGTTACTGATGCACATGCTTTTATGAACGCCAAAAACATTATGATTGTTCCGCTTTTATCGGGCAGTGGTATGCGCATAAAAATAGTAGAAGGACTTGCCTTAGGGAAAGTTATTATTAGCACCAGCATAGGAGCAGAAGGAATTGCATGTGAGGATAAAAAAAATATTTTAATTGCTGATACTGCTCATGATTTTGCAGCCGCAATCGAGCTTGCTCTTAAGGATAAGGCGCTGTGTGCAACGCTTAGTAAAAATGCGAAAGAATTGGTAAAACATACCTATACCAACTCAAGTATAATTAAAAGTTTGTTAGCATTTTACAACGCACTATTAATTTCACAAAAACAAGATTCTTCTATCGCGAACTAGGTTTTAAATAGTTTTTCTTACTTAAAAAGCCCAAGGAATAAGATACTTTAAAATTAGTCTACAAATCATTTCTCTTACCCGCTATCGCTTTCGAAAAAATACTTCACACTTTCGCAAACAAAACATTTATCTTCGCAAAAAAATAAACCTGTGATATCCGCATTGGAATTAATTTATTGGCTCTCCATTTTTTTTGTTTTCTACTCCTATGTGATTTTTCCGTTGGTACTAAATTTTTATGCTTTAAATAAAAGTCAAAACAGTTTCATTCATGAGTCCCATTCCTCCGAATTACCTGAAATAAGTATCCTGCTTGCGGTTTATAATGAAGAGTTAGTGATTGAGCAAAAGTTGCATACTACATTTAATACAAACTACCCACTCTCTAAAATTAATTTTTTTATTGGTTCCGATTCTTCAACGGATGCCACTGATAGTATCATACAAAAGTACCAGCAGAAGTATCCACAATTGCATTTAAAAGTTTTTCCACAGCGCACCGGTAAAGCCGGGATTGTGAATCAGCTGGAGCAACGAGCAAGTTCCGAAATTTTAATACTTACTGATGCCAATGTATTTTTTGATAAGGATACCCTTTATAATTTGGTGAAACATTATAAGAACGAAGAAATTGCGCTTGTAGGGGGCAATATCATTAATCAACAGTTGCATAAAACCGGAATTTCGATACAAGAAAAAACATACCTGAGCAGAGAAAATAAAATAAAATTCCAAGAAGGAGTCGTTTGGGGAACTATGATTGGTGCCTTTGGTGGTTGTTATTCCATTCGAAAAAAATATTTTTCACCGGTTCCGCCCAAATTTTTTATGGATGATTTTTACATCACACTTGCGGTTTTGGAACAAGGAAAAAAAGCGATCAACGAATTAAATGCAAAATGTTATGAGGACGTTTCTAATAAAATATCGGAAGAGTTTCGCCGAAAAGTGCGCATCTCAATAGGTAATTTTCAAAACTTATTTCGCTATAAAGGACTTTTAGTTTCAAGCTACCCCGGTCTTTCTTTCTGTTTTTGGAGCCATAAAGTTTTGCGCTGGCTGGGTCCATTCTTTATTCTTGCCATCCTAATTGCTAATTTATGGTTAATCGATAAAAGTTATTTCTATTTCCTTACTTTACTTGCACAGCTGGTGTTATGCGCTGTTCCTGTGTTGGATGAGCTGCTTAAAAAAGTGAATATACACCTGGCTTTACTTCGATTTATAAGTCACTTTTACTTAATGAACTTAGCCTTATTGCTTGGTTTCTTTCGCTTTGTTTTTGGTGTGGAGTCAAATGTGTGGAAACCCACTCAACGTTTTCAACAATAAATTTAAGCAAATCTTAAGGTTGCTCTTAGTGTGTTTAAAGAATTACAAATGCATCTTTGCAGCAACAAAATCAATACTTCTAATTAAATCAAAAAAATGAAACAATTCATGTCATTTTTGCCACTACCCTGCTCCTTTTGCACTACTCCGACAGCAATACATCTGAAATGCCCGCAAATACGAAAAAAACCATGCAGCGCTCAAAAATAAATGTGTTCAAAAATAACCTGCAAGCAATTATGAATAAAAACCCGAATAACACCTACGAAACAATTGCTCCAATTCGATGTAGAATTTCAATGATGAGTACTGAAAAATTTATAAAAATGATAACACTTAATTCTTAAATTAGTTTTTGTTGTTGGTAAGGGAAATCCTTATAAAATTGAGGGATTCTTAAAACCAAATCAAGAATTTATCACATACTCTGCTAAAATTATGCTAGCTAAAATTATTGATTTTTCTATTCACAATAAGCTCATCATCGGCCTGTTTGTTATCGCACTTATAGGTTATGGTTCCTATCAGGTAACAAAACTCCCAATTGACGCAGTGCCCGACATTACCAATAATCAAGTGCAGGTAATTACAGTTGCACCTTCCTTGGGTGCCACCGATATTGAACGCTTGGTAACTTTTCCGATAGAATTAGCGAATAGCAATATTTCCGGATTACATGAAATTCGGAGCTTTTCGCGATTCGGACTTTCACTGGTTACTATTGTTTTTGATGATGATGTGGATGTTTATTGGGCCAGACAACAAGTAGCCGAACGTTTACAACAAGTGCAAGCCGATTTACCACAAGGTGTGGGCTCCATTTCAATGGGACCTGTAAGTTCAGGACTTGGCGAAATCTATCAGTATACCGTACGTGCCAAAGAAGGCTATGAAACTAAATACGATGCAATGGAATTGCGCACCATTCAGGATTGGGTGGTACGTCGGCAATTACTTGGTGTGAAAGGTGTAGCCGATGTTAGCAGTTTTGGCGGAAAATTAAAACAATATGAAATAGCTGTTGAACCTACAAAATTAAAAGCATACAATCTCACCATTACGGATGTTTTTAATGCGTTGGAAAACAACAATCAAAACACCGGTGGAGCCTACATCGAAAAAGGGCCGGCTGTATTATATATCCGAAGCGAAGGTTTGCTTGGAAGTTTAGAGGATATAAAATCAGTGTTTATTAAAAACACCTCAACGGGTGCCCCGGTGCTTATTGGCGATGTTGCAGAAATTCGCTTTGGCCATGCAACACGTTACGGCGCGATGTGCTACAACGATAAAGGGGAAGTGGCTGGTGCTGTGGTGATGATGTTGAAAGGAGCAAACAGCAGCGACGTAATTAAAAATGTAAAAGAACGTGTGGCACAAATTCAAAAAACGCTGCCGGAAGGTGTGCTATTAGAGCCCTTTTTAGACCGCACAAAAATGGTAAATAACGCCATTGGAACGGTAGAAACAAATTTACTCGAAGGTGCCTTAATTGTGCTGTTTGTGCTTATTCTCTTCTTGGGAAATTTACGTGCCGGATTTTTAGTGGCATCGGTAATTCCATTAGCCATGTTATTTGCGGTAATATTAATGAACCAATTTGGTGTGATAGGAAATTTAATGAGTTTGGGAGCTTTGGATTTTGGGCTAATTGTGGATGGTGCAGTTTTTATTGTAGAAGCGGTATTGCATCAACTTACCCACAGCAAACATTTTGCTCATCTAAATCAATTGTCACAAAAACAAATGGATGATGAAGTATCCGGCTCCTCCAAAAAAATAGCGCGCAGCGTAGTCTTCGGACAATTAATTATTTTAATTGTGTACTTACCCACATTTGCGCTCCAAGGTATTGAAGGAAAAATGTTTATCCCAATGGCACAAACTGTGGCTTTTGCATTATTGGGTGCTTTTATACTTTCTATTACTTATATTCCTATGATGAGCGCACTTATTATGAGTAAGACAATTACGCACAAGAAAACTTTTTCCGACAAAATGATGGAGTTTTTTGAACGCCATTTCCAAAACGGATTAAGTAAAGTTTTAAATTATCCAAAAACAGTTATTGGATTGGCAGTTGCATTATTTGCAGTTTCCATGATGGTACTATCCGGAATGGGTGGCGAATTTATTCCCGCATTGGAAGAAGGTGATTTTGCTGTGGAAACTAGAATCCTTCCGGGGAGTAACCTAAATGCCACAATCGAACGCACGCAACAAGCTGCACACATTCTTAAAACTCAATTCCCCGAAGTGCAACAGGTAGTTACAAAAATAGGAAGCGGAGAAATTCCAACCGACCCAATGCCCATGGAAGCTGCTGACATGATGATAATTTTAAAAGATAAAGAAGAATGGACTTCTGCAAAAACATTTCCTGAACTATCCGAGAAAATGAGTAAAGCAGTCGCAGATGTTCCAGGAATCTTAACAAGCTTTCAATATCCCGTACAAATGCGATTCAATGAATTAATGACCGGTGCAAAGCAAGATGTAGTATGCAAAATTTTTGGTGAAAACATGGACACCCTTGCGCACTTTGCAGCAAAATTAGGAGCGCTCTCTGCATCAGTAGAGGGTACAAAGAATATTTATGTAGAACCGGTTACCGGAATGCCTCAAATTATTATCAGTTATAATCGAGCAGCCATCGCACAATTCGGGCTTTCGGTTAACGATGTGAACCGTGTTATAAATACCGGTCTAGCCGGGCAATCAAGCGGATTTGTATTTGAAGGCGAAAAAAAATTTGATATGGTGGTGCGCATTAACAGCGATCAAAGAAAAAACTTAGAGGATGTTAAAAATCTTCTAATTCCAACCCCAAGTGGTTCGCAAGTACCCTTGTATCAGCTTGCAGAAGTTGCGCTTAAAGATGGTCCTAATCAAATTCAACGCGAAGATGCTAAACGCCGTATTGTGGTGGGATTTAATGTGGGTGGAAGAGATGTTCAATCAATTGTGGAGGAATTACAAAACAAGGTTGATAACAAACTAAAATTACCCGCAGGATATTACATAAGTTATGGTGGCGCATTTGAAAATTTAAATGCTGCAAAAGCACGCCTAGGAATTGCTGTTCCGATTGCGCTTTTATTGATTTTTCTTCTCCTCTATTTTTCCTTTAATTCGATCAAGCAAGGCTTACTTATTTATTCTGCCATACCACTATCGGCGGTTGGAGGCATTTTTGCATTAGCATTACGTGATATGCCCTTTAGCATTTCTGCCGGTGTTGGATTTATTGCCTTGTTTGGTGTTGCCGTATTAAACGGAATCGTTCTAATTGCTGAATTCAATAGGCTGAAAGAAGAAGGTTGGCACGATACCAGAAAAATTGTACTCATGGGAACAAAAATAAGATTGCGTCCGGTGCTCATGACTGCCTTTGTTGCTTCACTTGGATTTTTACCTATGGCAATAAGCAACGGAGCCGGTGCTGAAGTGCAAAGACCATTGGCTACTGTAGTGATTGGAGGGCTCCTGTTGGCAACCTTTCTCACCTTATTTGTATTGCCAATTTTATATATACTTTTTGAAAAAGGTTTTGGAGCATCGCATAAAAATTCAACTTTGATTAAAACTATTCCAACCATCATAATTATTACATTTTTTACTACTTCCGTTTCAGCTCAAACACCTCTTTCGTTAAAAGCCGCAATCGATAGTGCTTGCGCTAACAACCTCTATTTCAAAACTCAAAAATTAAATTCAGAAGCTTTTGCTGCATTAAAAAAATCGGCTTTCGATGTATCAAAAACAGCCATATCAGCCGAATATGGACAAATAAATAGCGCTTATACCGACTCGAAATTTTCGGTTTCTCAAAGCTTAAAATTCCCAACCGTATATGTGAAACAAAATTCCATTTTAAATCAAGAATGGAAAAATGCTGAACTAAACTTAGCCTTGAGAAAAGCAGAATTGAGAAAAGAAATTAGCTTAATTTACGTTGAATTGCAACACACAAAACAGCTTAAAAATGTATTAGTAAAATCAGACAGTTTGTATGCTTTGTTTCTGAAAAACGCAGAACTAAGATTTAGCAAAGGAGAAAGTAATATCCTTGAAAAAAACACAGCCTCTTTGCAACAACTGCAAATTAATATGCAGTTGCAAGAAGTGGAACAGAGCTATATAAATTTAGTTTTGGAATTTAATATGCTGTTAAATACGCATGTCAGTTACACTGTCGAAGAGCAGAATACAAAATTGATTTCACCAATTGTATCCGATTCAAGTGTAATTTTTCAGCATCCTCACCTGCGCCTGCTTGCACTAAATCAAACCTTGACCAACTCCCGAATTAAATTAGAAAAAGCAAATCTTCTTCCCGATTTATTTGTTGGCTACACCAATGGAAGCATCACCGGTGTGGGAGCAGATAATAATTATTACGCAAGGTCAAATCGATTTCAGGCCATTCAAGCAGGCATCGGGATACCGCTCTTTTTTGGGGCTCAAAAATCAAAAATTTCTGCCTTAAAAATACACGCGCAAATTGCAGCAAACGAAACAAAAGCCGGCAATCAATCTCATCAAACTAAATACAAACAAGCACTTCAAGTGTACACTACCAATTTAAAACTGATAAATTATTATGAGTCTTCAGCGAATAACAGTGCTAACGAAATGCTTAAAGCTGCAACTCAACAGTTCAACGCCGGCGAAATCAATTACCTCGAATGGGTCATGCTTACCAATCAGGCAATTAGTATTCAAACCGATTACCTAAGTGCACTTAAAAAATTAAACAACAGCATCATCGAACTTAATTACCTTACCAATCAATATTAAAACAGTATGAAGAAATACAGGTTAATCAGCATTTTTAGCATCTTTTTATCCGCTTTGCTTTTGGCTGCATGTGGAACTGAACCCAAAGCTGAAAATGAAATCGCTGCCAGTTTATCACCAAAAAATCAAATCCAACTTAATGCCGCTGAACTAAAAAACACCCCAATTGTCAGCGGAAAAATGGAAAGCAGATCGCTGTCAACTAATTTTAAAGTGAGCGGCTTAATTGATGTTCCCCCTCAAAATTTAATTTCGGTTAGTATTCCCTTAGGGGGATTTTTAAAATCCACTAAACTGATGCCGGGGATGCATATTTTTAAAGGCGAAACCATTGCGGTGATGGAAGATCAACAGTACATACAATTGCAGCAAGATTACCTTACAACAGAGGCTAAATTAAAATACGCCGAGGCAGAATTTAACCGCCAACGTGATCTAAATTTAAGTAAAGCCGCCAGTGATAAAGCATTTCAACAAGCTGAAGCCGAATTCAAAAGTTTAAAAATTGAATACCGTTCGCTCAGTGAAAAACTGCAACTCATTGGAATAAATCCACTGCTGTTAACCGAAAATAATTTATCGCGTAGTGTTGCAATCCCATCTCCTATTGATGGATATGTATCGGCAGTGCATGTAAATATTGGAAAATATGTAAACCCCAGCGATGTTTTATTTGAATTGGTAAATCCGGAAGACATCCATCTTGCCTTAACTGTTTTTGAGAAGGATATCGATAAATTGTTTATTGGTCAAACGCTATTAGCCTACAGTAATTCTAATCCCGATACAAAATACCCTTGCGAAATTATCTTGATTGGGAAAGACCTTTCAGCTGAAAGAAGCGTGGAAGTGCACTGCCATTTCGATAAGTTTGATAAAAAATTATTACCCGGAATGTTTATGAATGCAGAAATTGATGTGAATAAAAAAAACACCTTTGCCATCCCCGAAGAAGCCGTTGTAAATTTTGAAGGAAAAAATTATGTGTTTATTGCTAAGGGAAACAACCAATTTCAACTCTTAGAAGCCGAAACAGGAATCCTCGATAAAGCGTTCATTGAGCTTAAAAACGCTGAAAACTTTCGTGACAAACAAATCGTGTTTAAAGGAGCTTACAATTTACTGATGAAAATGAAAAATATTTCAGAAGATTAAAATACTTGCTTCAATAGTTGCCCCCATCATAAAAGGAGCTATACAATTTCATTACATCCGCTCAGGAACCTCAATTCCAAGCATAGCCATACAATTTTTTATAATGTGGGAAACACTTTCACTTAGTTGCAAACGAAAAACCTTAATGCTTTGATTCTCCTCCTTTAATATGGAGTAATCGTGATAAAATGTATTGTATAACTTTACTAATTCATATACATAGTTTGCTATCATAGCCGGACTGTGACTCAATGCCGCTTGATTTATGATAACCGGAAAATCATATATCCATTTAATAATTTCCTTCTCCTTTTCATTCATCTCAGGTACACCGCCAACATCAAGGATTTCATTGGCTAGCGCTTTGCGAAGAACAGATTTAATTCTCGCATAAGTATATTGAATAAAAGGACCTGTATGTCCATTAAAATCGATTGACTCGGCAGGATTGAACAGCATTTTTTTCTTCGGATCCACTTTCAGCATGAAATACTTTAATGCGCCCATTCCAATCGTAGTGTATAATTTATCTGCTTCCTCAGTTGTAAATCCTTCGGTCTTTCCAAGCTCCTTTGTAGTTTGCTCAGCAGTTGCAATCATTTCATCCATCAAATCATCCGCATCCACAACCGTTCCTTCGCGCGATTTCATCTTCCCTTCAGGCAATTCCACCATTCCATAACTCAGGTGAAACAAGCCATCTGCCCACACATAACCCAATTTTTTTAAAATTAAAAACAAGACTTTAAAATGATAATCCTGTTCATTGGCCACTACATACGTGAGGTTGTTGAAATTATAATCCTTGGCGCGAAGCACTGCTGTGCCAATATCCTGCGTCATATACACCGAAGTTCCATCACTGCGCAAAAGTGTTTTTTCATCTAAGCCATCCTCCGTTAAATCAATATAAACCGATTTATCGGCCCTGCGATGCAACACTTCCTTTTCTAAACCTTCCTCAATTATATCCTTACCCAATAAATAGGTATTTGATTCGTAATAAATTTTATCAAAATCAACTCCAATTTTTTTATACGTAATATCAAATCCTGCATACACCCAACTGTTCATCATTTTCCACAAATGAATTACCTCCGCATTACCATCTTCCCAATCTCGCAACATTTGTTTTACTTCCAACATTAAAGGAGCATTTTTTTCTGCTTCTTCCTTGTTTGTACCTTGCGCTATGGAATCAGCAATTTGTTTTTTGTAATGTCTGTCAAATTCCACATAATATTTGCCAACCAAATGATCGCCCTTAATACCACTAGTTTCTGGTGTTTCGCCGTTGCCATATTTTTTCCAGGCAAGCATGCTTTTGCAGATGTGTATTCCACGGTCGTTTACAATATTTACTTTAACAACCTTGTTTCCATTCGCTTTTAAAATCTCACATACCGAATAACCCAACAAACAATTGCGCACATGACCCAAATGCAAAGGTTTATTGGTATTAGGACCACAATATTCAACCATTTGAACGGGTGCATTTTCAGTGATCGGCTGAATGCCGTAGTTCGGATTCTTCTTTATTTCCGAAAAAAAACCTAACCAGTAGGAATTGGCTATTTCCAGATTTAAAAATCCTTTCACCACATTAAAGGCTGCTACTTCTTGCACCTCTGCTCTCAACCATTCTCCTAATTTTTGCGCTGTTTGCTCAGGCGATAACTTCGATGCGCGCACAAATGGAAATACCACCAAGGTTAGGTCCCCAGCAAATTCGGTTTTGGTTTTTTGAAATGTAATTTGAGCACTTGGAAATTCAACTCCAAATAAGCTTTGTAATGCGGTAGCAGTTTTTTCTGCTAAAAGAGTTTCAATTTTCATATAAGTCAAACGTCATTGCCAGCAAAGCGAAGCATTTTTTATTCGAAAAGCGCGCAATACCATTTAATCCAGAAGGATGGAATCGCATCGTTTCGCATTACTGCAAGACGTATCAATTATTAATTAGTTATTTGCGAAACCACCTTCTGCAAAATCTCAAAGGTGTTTTCAGCCATCAGGTTTTCCTTATCAAGCGTTGGATTTACTTCGCAGATTTCAAAACAACACACTTTTTCATTTTGAATTAAGCGCACACACAAACTTCCTGCTTCCTTCTCTGTAATTCCATTTCTTACAGGTGTTCCTGTCCCTTTCGAAATAGAAGAATCCATGCTATCCACATCAAACGAAATGTAAATCAAATTACACTGACTCAAATGCGATAAAGCTTCACGTGCAATTTTTTCAACACCGTTTCGCTTCACCTCTGCTGTGGTAAAAGCTTTTACTTTATGCTTTTTAAGCAAAAAAGATTCCTCCGGTTCAATGTCGCGCACGCCAATATACACAAGGTCTTTATAATTTATTTTGGGGGATATATTTCCCAGTTTTTTCAACTTGTTCCACAATTCAATGGTATCCTTATCAGGCTTATTCATTTTGTTGGATACATTATCTTCAGCTAAACTAGCAGCCAAAGGCATACCATGCATATTACCGGTAGGAGTTGTATAAGGCGAGTGGATATCAGCATGCGCATCAATCCAAATTACACCTAAACGTTGCTTGGGATAGGCCATTTTAATTCCGGCAATGGTACCGCCCGCAGTACTGTGATCGCCGGCCAAAACCAATGGAAAGCCATTCCTTTTTAAAGTAGTAGACACTTCTGCCGCTAACTTCTCATACAAAGAAATAATTCCTTTAATACGCTTAGCATAAGGACTACCTTGGGTTTCAAACAACAAGTGATTTTGGTGTGGTATCTCCACAGAATCGATTTGTTTGAATAGAGAACTTCCATAATCCAGTGCTGCAATTTTTATGGCATCCACACCCAAACTGGCACCGCGGGTTCCTGCACCGATTTCTGATTTAACTTCAATAAACTTTAACTTCTTCATAAAATAAATTTGTTTTTATAGCTCTAAAAAAAATGCAAATTGTATTCATAATAATTGCACTTTTACATTCCGATTTCTAACAAAATTCATCAAGGCAATGCAAAGCAAATACAGTGATCTGATTCATCAAACTTTTGATTTTCCACAAGAACCCTTTAAAGTGGTGGACGATGAACTTTATTTTAATGATATTCCACTCATGGAAATCATTAAGAAATACGGAACTCCTTTGAAAATTTCCTATCTCCCTAAAATAAGTTCGCAAATTCAAAAAGCAAAACGACTTTTTAATGTTGCCATTGCCAAAGCCGATTACAAAGGGACTTACAGCTATTGCTATTGTACCAAAAGTTCTCACTTTTCATTTGTGCTCGAAGAAGCGTTAAAAAACAACATCCACCTCGAAACTTCGTCCGCATTTGACATCCCTATTATAAAGAACTTATACCAAAATCAAAAGATAAACAAAGATACATTTATTATTTGTAATGGCTATAAACGCCCATCCTACACACAATACATTGCCGAATTAATTAACGATGGCTTTACAAATGTGATTCCCGTTTTGGATAATAAAAATGAAATTCTGGCCTACGAAAAAGCAGTAAAAGGAAAATGCAAACTCGGAATTAGAATTGCAGCCGAAGAAGAACCCAATTACGAATTTTATACCTCTCGTTTAGGAATTCGCTACAAAGACATACTCGATTTTTACCTTCAAAAAATAAAAACCAATCCAAAGTTTGAGCTTAAAATGCTCCATTTCTTTGTAAATAAAGGCATTCGGGATACTTCCTATTATTGGACCGAATTAACTAAATGCATAAATGTTTACTGCGAATTAAAAAAGGTTTGCCCGGAACTCGATTCACTCGATATTGGAGGCGGATTTCCGATTAAAACATCGCTCAGTTTCGATTACGATTACGAATACATGGCGGAGCAAATTGTGCAGCACATTAAAAAAATATGTGAGGAAAAAGAAGTTACCGAACCCAATATATTTACGGAGTTTGGAAGTTTTACGGTTGGCGAAAGTGGCGCCGTACTCTATTCTACGGTTGAGCAAAAACAGCAAAACGACAGCGAAGTATGGAACATGATTGATAGTTCTTTTATCACCACATTACCTGATACCTGGGGAATTAAACAGCGCTTTATTTTGCTTGCCATCAATAATTGGGACAAAGATTACGAACGGGTTAATTTAGGTGGTTTAACTTGTGATGGCGACGATTATTACAATGCCGAATCCAATGTAAATCAAATATTTCTTCCTAAACTCGAAAAGAAAAACCCGCAATACCTGGGATTCTTTCACACCGGCGCGTATCAGGAATCGATTGGTGGATATGGCGGAATTCAACATTGCCTTATTCCTGCACCCAAACATGTTATTGTGGATTTAGATGAGAATGGTGAAATTGTAACTCGGCTATTTGCCAAAGAACAAAGTTTTAAAAGTATGTTGAAAATTCTTGGCTATTAAGTTTTAAATTTTCACAATGGTTGTTGCACTTGGTTATCTGGCTTCTGCATTTCTTGCTTATTCCCTTATGGTGAATAATGCCCTTAAATTTAGATGGCTCAATTTGGGAGGAAATGTATTTTTTATCCTTTACGGGATATTAATTTCTGCCTTTCCGGTGATAATTGCCAACTCCATCTTACTGGCCATTAATTGTTTTCAATTGGTGAAGCTTTTTTTTAGCAAAGAATCCTTCGAAATGCTTCCATTTGAACAGGAAGGTGTTTTACTTACCAAGTTTGTAGAGTTCTATCGAAAAGACATTGATAAATTCTTTCCTGATTTTAAGTTTAATCCGCATCCAAGTAATATTTCATTTGTAGTGATTCGCGATTTAGTGATTGCCAATATTTTTGTAGCGAAACTAAACGAACAAGGCGAAGCCATTGTGGAAATTAATTACACCCTCGATAAATACCGTGATTATAAAATTGGGCGCTTTATTTTTGAAATGGAACGCGAATTTTTGATTTCAAAAGGAGTGAAACAAATTGTTTACGAAAAGATGAACAATAAAAACCATTTGCGCTTCCTAAAAGTGATGGGATTCACCATCAGCAACAAAAACGGCAACAATCACTGTGTCAAAAAACTCATTTAGTCTACTTTTTTCGATTGTTAAAAGGTCTGTTTAAAACTTTCGTAGCACCTACAAATTAACCTTTTGATTTTCTTCTTAGTATTGAATTGATTTAGAATGAGAAGTGTGGTTGAAATAATGTAGGCTAATTTTTATTCCCAATGAAGTTCAGAATACTATACATTTCTATTTTAACAATTCTTGCCCTGCTGGTGATGCTCCTAGGCTGTAATTCATTTACAACAGGCAAAATTTCGGAAGGTACAATCGAATACCAAGTATCTTATCCTCCCGGACATAAAGACGATTTTATGACCAGTATGTTGCCGGCGATTATCAAATACAACTTCAAAAACAACGAAGCCAGTGTTGATTTAGAAATCAGTATGGGCATTGTGAGCACTTCACTTATTGCTAATTTAAATAAAAAGCAAGTGATGCAAACACTTTCCGTAATGGGTAAAAAGTTTGCTGTTATATTAGATACGGTTGGTGTTCAAAAATTGCTAGCAAAAGAACCAAAAAGCTTTATCACCTTTAGTAACGAAACCAAAAAAATTGCCGGCTACAAATGCTTTAAAGCAAGGGTTAATTTTGAATCCGATACCATTCCCGATTTCGATGTGTATTATACCAAAGACATTAATATTGAAAACCCCAATTGGAGCTCACCTTTTAATGCGATTAAAGGTGTGTTGATGGAATTCCGCATCAAAAAATACGGCATCGAAATGATTTTGACTGCCAAAAATGTCATCAAAAAAGAAATCGAAGACGGCCATTTTGAACTCTCTCCCGATTATAAAATAATTTCAATGGACGAGATGGATAAAATGTTTACCGATATGAACTAGGATTTTACTCCTTATAGCTGGCGCAAGTTTGCAACTTGACTAGCTCGATTAGAAACGAAAATCAAAAATTAAAAAAGGATATCCGGTTTCTTGATTCGTAATGTCAATTCGATACAGCAAAACAAACTCCTTTATTATAAACTATTTATTTAATCGTTCAGCGAATTTATTCCTTGTTCTTTAAGTTTTTCTAATGCATCCTTCATTGCCTTAACTTGTTCAGGTGGGTGTCCTTGCCAATTAGTAACTTCTCCAACTATTTTAAATGCTTGGGTTGAACGATACGATTTTGTTGGGTTTCCTGGAAATTTTTTATCTGTTAAGTCAGGGTCATCTTCGATTGGTCCTGTTGGTTCAACTAAATATATTCTTTCGCGTGCTGTACCAAAAGCAAGTTCAGCACCCCAAATAGCTGCGTCTAATGTCGCGGACAGAAAAATATACTTTGCATTTTTTCGCTGTCCATAATTCGAATTGAAACCCACTTCAATAAACTCACCAAGTTTAAAGTCAAACCTTGTTCCGTGAAAATAGGTCTGTGCAAAAGGTGTTGCGCTTTGACCATTTGATTTCTTTTCGTTACTATTTTTCGCCATCGTTTAAATTACTCGAGATAGTTTAAGTGTTTATTCGATTGTCGTTTTATTATCATCGCAAGCGATGCGCGGTTGGGCGATGTGGCAGATTTTTAAGCACCAAATTTCAATCGAATTCCTAATTTTAAACCCTGTACAAAAGTTTCACAGAATCACATCAGTAGTCCTATTACAAAACTGATGTTAGCGGTAAGTTGTTTCATCAATCGGTAATCATTACCACTTTTTTTATGTAATTGTTTTCTATTAATTCAGTAACTATAAATTGTGCCACATCAGAATTACTAATTTGAAACCTTGAACTTTCGGTTGGTCGGTTGATTGTAAAAGTTCCACTTTCCTTTTCATTAATAATTTCTGTCGGTCTTACTATTGTCCAATCGAGGTCTGATTGTTTTACAAATTCTTCTTGAATGGTATGGTCTTTAAATGAAGCATTCAAAATGTCATTACTCAAAACCATTTCTTTGAATTCGTTAGGCATATATTCCCAACTATCACCTGATCCTTGTGCACTCATACAAATAATTCGCTTAGTACCTTTCTTTTTCATTGCTGAAATCACATTTGCTGTTCCTTTCGACATAGTGTCTAAACTGCTATTGTTGAAACCTAATGAAAGAACTACTTTGTCATCTTGGTCAATAAGTTTATCTACAGTGTCTTTGTCAAGCACATTTCCAACTTGATATATCAAGTTAATTTGATCATCTTTTTTTTGTCGTGTCAATATACAAACACTTTGCCCACTGTTAAGTAGTTTTTGAACAACAATTTGTCCAACGTCTCCTGTTCCTCCAAATACAACTACTTTCATTTTGTATCAACTTTAATTAGATCTATTTTCCTTGTGTTGTCATTTTACCATCAACGCTTTCTGTTTGCAACTTGTGCCTTTTATTTATTTACTCAAGCGCTTCAATCCCAACATCGGCAATTCATAGCCGGGCGCTAGCAACAATGCACGATTATAATCCTTTGCAGCTGCTTGAATATCTCCCATAGCCTCAAAACTCAATCCACGCATATATACAGCTTCTACATAAGTGCTATCACAATTAATAGCGTCAGAAAAATGCTTTGCAGCTACTCTAAAAATTTTTAAATATTCGTAGTGAATATATCCCAAGTTGTAATTTGCATATTTATTTTGTGGATCCATTTTTAGAAGTTCTGTATAGGTTTCAATGGCTCGGTTCAACTGATTATTTTCCTGATAAAACATACCCATGTTGTACCTTGCTTCAATGCTTTTAGGATCGAGCTTCAATGCATTTTTATAATAATCCAAAGCTAATGGATTATGCCTCGCTTCAAACAAAAGTCCCAATTGAATATAGGCATTGTAATACTGAGGATCCTGTTCAATGGTGGTTTGAAAACTCGAAATGGCCTTAGTAGTATCTCCCAGTTCTTTAAAATCCATTCCCTTTATGAAATAGGCTTTGGGCGTATTGATATCCAATTTTAAAACCTTATCTAAATACTCAATGGATTTTCGATTGTCTTTCACATACAAATACAATTCAGCCATGCGCATCAAAGCCTCCTTATTATCGGGTTTCAACAAAAGGCTTTTCTCGAGCGAACGCTTCGATTGTGCTGATTTTCCACTTGCAAAAAAAATATCCGAAAGGGTAACATAAAAATCCGAATTGCTCGAATCCAAGGTTATTGCCTTCAAAATATCCTTGGAAGCCAAACTTAAATCCTTTTGCTCAAAATAATAATTCGCACGGGTATTATAATTTATGGCATTATCCGGTGCGGCTGCAATTAATTGGTTTAAGGTATCCAGCTTATTCGGTGCTGAATTGGTAACTGCAACTTGCTTGCTGTCGGATGCCGGCTTACACGCGCCAAGTAAAATTATAAGCATTCCAAGCCAAGCGCATTTCATCATTTTAAATTTCATAATAGTTCAACTAAAAAACAAAGAGAATGCAAGATAGCTAAAGCTGCCTGCATTCTCTTATTTTGGTTTACTCGTAAGTTTATTCTTTTACAAGAGCTTGTTTAATTTTATCTTCCAATTCATCCGCCAATTCAGGATTGTCTTGCATTAACTGTTTCACACCATCGCGACCTTGACCTAATTTTGTATCGCCATAGCTAAACCAAGAACCGCTCTTTTTAATAATGTTGTGTTCCACACCCAAATCCACAATTTCACCCACTTTCGAAATCCCTTCACCATACATGATGTCGAATTCAGCTAAGCGGAAAGGAGGCGCTAATTTGTTTTTAATCACTTTCACCCGAACACGATTTCCGTTCACGGTATCAGCATCCTTCAATTGCCCGATTCTGCGGATATCCAAACGAATGGAAGCATAAAACTTCAATGCATTTCCACCGGTAGTAGTTTCCGGGTTGCCGAACATTACTCCGATTTTTTCACGCAATTGATTGATAAAGACGCAGCAACATCCCGTTTTATTAATGGTTCCGGTGAGTTTACGCAACGCCTGACTCATTAAACGAGCCTGTAATCCCATTTTCGAATCGCCCATCTCCCCTTCAATCTCGCTTTTGGGAGTCAAAGCCGCAACCGAGTCAATCACAATAATATCAATGGCTCCCGAACGAATTAAATTTTCGGTAATTTCCAATGCTTGCTCTCCGTTATCCGGTTGTGAGATTAATAAGTTCTCCGTATCCACACCAAGCTTTTGTGCATAAAAACGATCAAAGGCATGCTCCGCATCAATAAACGCCGCAATACCTCCTGCTTTCTGACACTCTGCGATAGCATGCAAGGCAATAGTTGTTTTTCCGGAAGATTCCGGGCCATATATTTCCATCACCCTCCCTTTTGGAAATCCGCCAATACCAAGAGCAATATCCAATCCGATAGAACCGGTTTTTATTACCTCAATAGCTTCGATGGCTGAATCGCCCATTTTCATAATGGCACCCTTGCCGTAAGTTTTTTCCAACTTATCCATGGTAAGTTGAAGCGCTTTCATTTTTTCTTTGTTGATCTCCTGCGCTGCGTTTTTAGGCTCCTTCAACTCTTTGGTTTCTTTGCTCATTGTTTGTGTTTTTTACGTGTTTAATTAGCTCTTACAAAGAAGCAAAATCTTTCAGGATTTTACAATCATTTTTAGGAGCTTGTTAATAATATCATCCTATTTGATGATGCAAAGATAAAGTGGTATTGCGTCAAAGTATGACGCCACAAAATTTTTCTAAAATTTAAAATTCTATTTCGATTCTTGACCTTAAACTACAACCTGCTTCCGCAACAAATCCTCAAATGAATCCCGCTCACGGATAAGCTTTGCTTGGCCATTTACCAGCATTACTTCTGCAGGTTTTAAACGCGAGTTAAAATTACTACTCATCTCAAAACCATAAGCGCCGGCATTCTGAAAACAAAGTATGTCGCCTTCTCTCACTTCATTTAACACTCTATCCCAGGCAAATGTATCGGTCTCACAAATATTGCCCACCACCGTGTAGATGCGCTCTGCGCCTTCGGGGTTCGATAAATTACTAATCGTATGGTATGCATCATAAAACATGGGGCGTATCAAATGATTAAAGCCTGAATTCACCCCAATAAAAACAGTAGCGGTGGTTTGCTTAATGACATTCGCACGAACTAAAAAATAGCCACATTCACTCACCAAAAATTTACCCGGTTCAAACCAAATTTCTATAGGTGTTTTTGTTTCTTCTTCAAACTGCTTTACCACTTCATTCAACTTTTGGCCCAGTGTTACCACATCCGTTTCCTTATCCTCTTTTTTATAAGGCACCTTAAACCCGCTTCCTAAATCAATAAATTTTAAATTGTCAAAATGCCGAGCGATATCCAGCAATACTTCAAATCCTCTAAGAAAAATTTCAATATCCTTTATCTCGCTTCCGGTATGCATGTGCAAACCTTGAACATTCAGCTTTGTAGTTTTCACCACACGTTCAATATGGCGCAGCTGATGTATCGAAATTCCAAATTTGCTATCAATATGCCCGGTCGAAATTTTATAATTGCCACCCGCTTCAATGTGTGGGTTAATGCGAATGCAAACAGGATAAGACCCTCCAAACTGATTTCCAAACTGCTCGAGCAATGAAATATTATCGATATTAATATTCACACCCAAGTCCTTTGCTTCCACCAGCTCTGTAAAATCAACACAATTGGGCGTAAATAAAATATTTTCCGGTGTAAAACCGGCAAGCAATCCAAGTTTCACTTCATGAATACTTACACAATCCAAAGAGGCACCTAGATGTAATAAATGTTTTAAAATATTAATATTGGTAAGTGCTTTACAGGCATAAAAAAAGCGCGTCTTGTGCCCGCTAAATGCGGATGTGAGCTTTTGATACTGCGCAGTTATTTTTTCGGTTTGATATACATAAAGCGGCGAGCCAAATTGTTCCGCAAGGGCAAGCAAAGTTTGATTAGAGGGTGTAGTCATGGTAAGATGAAAATAAATTAAAATAAATTAAAATGAAGGATTAACAATGCCTGCAGAGGACAATGCAGAAAGAAAAAAACCTCTCAAAATATGAGAGGCTTTTAAATTATAAACCTACTTTTTTCTTAATTCCTTCGGTAGTGTCGGAACTTGGTCGCTCCAGCGGATGTCCTAATGCCCTGTCCCAAATTAAGGAAGCCAGCACACCTAATGCTCTGGATACACCAAATATTACAGTATAAAACTCATACTCCTTTAATCCATAGTGCAACAACAATGCTCCCGAATGCGCATCCACATTAGGCCAAGGATTTTTTATCTTTCCGGTCGATTCCAATATCGGAGGTGCTACCTCATACACCATTTGTACAATTTCGCACAATTCATCACTTTTTATGTAGGTGCGGTAAAACTCTTGCTGAGCAGTAAAACGTGGATCTGTCTTGCGCAATACGGCATGTCCATAACCCGGAACAACTTTTCCTTCGGCTAATGTTTGCTTTATATAATCTGCAATTTGCTGTTTAGTTGGGAAGGTTCCGCCAATATCAGCACGTAATTTTTGCAACCAAATTACCACTTCCTGATTTGCCAAACCATGCAAAGGCCCCGCCAATCCGTTCATTCCCGAAGCAAATGAATAATATGCATCACTCAATGCCGATCCAACTAAGTGGGTAGCATGCGCCGATACGTTACCTCCTTCATGATCCACATGTATGGTTAAATACAAGCGCATCAAACGCTTCATATCAAACTGTTCAAAGCCTAACATGTGCGCAAAATTTGCAGCCCAATCTAAATTATGATCCGGCTCAATGTGCACCCCATTATGATAGGTTCTGCGGTATATGTATGCGGCAATACGAGGCAAACGTGAAATCAAATTCATCGAATCCTCATACATGTAATCCCAATAATCTTTTTTGTTTATACCTTTTCGGTAAGCCGAATAAAACAAGGATTCGGTTTGCAAGGCAATTATCGCTGCACTAAATTGCGTCATTGGATGCGCATTCGCAGGCATGCTATCAATAATATCGAACACATGTTTCGGAACATTACTTCTGCGCGCCCAGTTATTACCCAACTCCACTACATCTTGCACGGTTGGCAATTCACCCAATAACATCAAGTAAAAAATTCCTTCCGGAAGCGGCTCTGTACCTCCTGGAGCTTTTGGCAACTTTTCATGCAACTCAGGAATGGAATATCCTCTAAACTTAATACCAATTTCCGAATCCAGCTTTGAGGTTTCAGTTATCATCCCCAACATGCCTTTCATTCCCTGATACACTTGCTCTACCGTGTAGTTTCCTAATACAAAACTTCCATGCTCCTTCACCAAAGTCTTTACTTCGGCGGCTACTGCCGGATATTTCGCTGCAAACTTTTCCTTTAATGTGTCTTTCATTGCTGCCATCGCTGACTCCTCCTATTATTTTTAGTTATTTTTATTTGAATTGCTTACTGACTTTTACTTACTGTATTCTTTTAAAATTATCGTGCGTATTTAAAACTCTTGCCCAAATAGCGGGCACTGCTTCCCAACATTTCTTCAATACGCAACAACTGATTGTATTTCGCAATCCTGTCGGAACGTGAGGCTGAACCAGTCTTAATTTGACCGGTATTCAATGCCACCGCTAAATCTGCAATAGTTGAATCCTCCGTTTCTCCACTGCGGTGACTCATAACTGCAGTGTAAGATGCATTATTCGCCATACTTACCGCGTTAATCGTCTCCGTTAAGGAACCAATTTGGTTTACTTTTACAAGGATGGAGTTTGCAATACCATTGTCAATTCCTTGCTTCAAGCGATTTACGTTGGTTACAAATAAATCGTCACCTACCAATTGTACTTTATCACCCAATACTTCGGTTTGCTTTTTCCATCCATCCCAATCGTCTTCTGCTAAGCCATCTTCAATTGAAATCAATGGATATTTTTTTGTCCAATCTTCCCAAAAGGAAACCATTTGCGAAGAAGAAAGTTTATCACCACTTGATTTTTTAAAGTGATATACCTTTTCATCCGCCAAATAAAACTCGCTAGATGCCGCATCCATCGCAATAAAAATATCTTCACCGGGTTTATATCCTGCCTTTTCAATCGCTTGCATCACCACTTGAATCGCTTCTTCATTCGATTTCAAATTGGGTGCAAAACCTCCCTCATCCCCAACATTTGTGCTGTATCCCTTTGCTTTCAATACATTTTTAAGGTGATGAAAAACTTCAGTACCCATTCGGATAGCATTCGTGAAATTCTCCGCTCCTACCGGCATAATCATAAATTCCTGAAAATCTATGCTATTATCAGCATGAGAACCCCCATTAATAATGTTCATCATGGGTATGGGCAAAGTATTGGCATTTACGCCACCTACGTAGCGAAACAAGGGTTGGTTGCTTTCTATAGCAGCAGCTTTTGCCAGAGCTAATGATACACCTAAAATTGCGTTAGCCCCTAAGTTTCCTTTGTTTTCAGTGCCATCCAAGTCAATCATTGCCTGATCAACCAAGTTCTGTTCAAATACCGATTCTCCGATTAATGCCTCGCGAATTTTGGTATTCACATTATTTACTGCAGTTAGCACACCTTTTCCAAGATAAGCCTTTTTATCACCGTCTCTCAACTCCACCGCTTCATGCGTTCCTGTTGAAGCGCCTGATGGGACAGCTGCTCTACCTAAGGCTCCAGAATCGGTAATAACATCCACCTCTATAGTCGGATTGCCTCTCGAATCAAGTATTTGACGTGCTTGTATATGCGATATAAAACTCATAAATCGAATTTTTAGAATAAAAATTAGCGTCTCAAAAATAGATAAATATTTGAATAGCACGGCTATTAAAGCCCTTAAAATAATTGCTTTTTAATTTTTTAAGTTTTCCGAATATGCTTACCCGCAATTTTACCTAATTATGAAATTTTAACCTAATTATATGAATTTATTATGAAACGCTGCCTATCAAAAATCATCTCTGAACTATGAAAAGACTGGCCTATGAGAAATTGACGTTAAGAAATTTGAATTCATTTTTAAGCGTGGGCCTGTGCAAGCAATCCTCGAGCGAGACCTCAAGTTTGATTGTTAATACTATGTATTATCGAGCGCTTGGGTTGCTTCGCAATTAAGGCAAAGCCGAATCACGAATACCTTTGAAATTAAACAAAAAATGAGTAAAAATTAACTTACATTTTTATGCTTATCAGCTTTTATACCTATACGTGGCATTTGATTTAATCCAGATCATCATTTTAGTTTTACCAAATTTTCATTCAGTTTGAATCAAGAACGAAAAGGACCGGCCTATGAGAAATTGGCGTTAAGAAATTTGTATTCATTTTTTTGCGCGGGCCCTGTGTAAGCAATCCTCGAGCGAGTCAGTGATTTTGATTGTTCCAAAAATCATTTCGAGCGCTTGGGTTGCGCTGTAAAAATTAATTCAAATTTTAGCCAATTTATCATAAGCCTAGATTTTTTGTTACCTTTTTGATCATGCAAAAAGTAAAAAAACATAATGGTGCTAAGGAATTTGATTGAATCTAATAAGCCACCATGAATACATAAACTAAATAAATAAGGTACACCAAGTTGAAGGAAAAGGGTTTTTAAATTCTCAATAAATCAACATAAAAAAGTATTGGTTTCAATAATTTTTAAATCTAGGTATAAATGCAGATAATCAAACTTACAAAAGTTCAACGCTTACATTTGCGCGGATTGTGCTTGGATTATACTGATTTTACAAAGGCTTTGCTGACCCATCCCTTTAATAGCCAAAACCATAGCAACATGATTCTCATCAGTATTTACAGGGCGGTAAACATATTCAAGTACTTTTGGTTAATCTAAAAAACCAAAAATGAAAAAATTTGCCACACTTCTAATTCTGCTTTTTACCGTCTTAATTAATGGTTGTAAAAAAGACGAGAGCACAACCGAAACACCTGAAGATACAACACCTGCTTGCACACCAACTGTGGTAGAGGTAACAACAAACATTAGCAGCCCAACCACTTGGGATCCTTGCCACATTTATGTTATAAATGCCAGTTCCATTGATGTTTCTAGCACCCTTACCATTCAAGCAGGGACAATAATAAAATTCAAAAATAATGTGTTCGACAATGCCATTACAGTTAGCGCTACCGGACAAATAAACGCTGTTGGAACTGCCGACAAACCCATTGTTTTTACCTCTTTTAAAGACGATGCCAACGGAGGCGATACGAATGGCGATGGCACAACTAGCACACCTGCAAGAGGCGACTGGGGCGGAATTGTGATGAATACCAGCAGCTGCGTTTATAAGTATTGCACCTTTTTGTATGGTGGCGAAGGTCCTAGCCCGGGTGCCGGTCAACCTACTTTGGAGTTTCAGAGTTTTTATGGCATAATCGACCGTTGCACTTTTGCCTTTTGTGGGGGTGAAGCGGTTTTCAATGGCTATGGAGTGGTAGATGCGCGCAGTTGCCACGATACCAATTTTAAATTAACGAATTCTATTTTTTACGGATGCATTAAACCCGTTTTTATCAATCCCTTTCTGAGCATCGACAACAGCAATGTATTTCATAACCCCAACAACGCCGCACAAAAAAACGATTTCAATGGAATCTTTATCACCAATGAAGCCAACGAAGCATTAAGCGATGTAAGCTGGCTCGAAGACGAAGTTCCCTTTGTGCTCACCGGTTCACTTTACATCACCCATCCCGGCACTAAACTCATTCTAGCGGCGGGCGTTATCATCAAAGTAAAAGACAGCCCTGCTCCCGGAAATAAAATCACTTATAAAGAAGGTATGAATTCCATTCAAGGCTATGGGTTACCCGGAGTTTATTTTACCAGTTACCTGGATGACGCACACGGTGGCGACACCAATGGCGATGGGAACGCAAGTTCTCCCGCTTTTGCCGATTGGTATGGCATTCAAGACATCACCGCATCCATTTCTACCAATAACTTTTGTTACAATTGGAGCAACATTTTATATGCGCAGTATCCTTGATGAATTGGAGAATGGTGCATTTATTAAGTTGAAAATTATTTTAAATGCACAAGAATGTAAGTATTACGCCAGCGGGAATAGTTTAGTATTCAGAATAGAGGAATTAAATAAATTAATTTTTAAAGGCTTTGACTAATTGTTTAGTGTTATCAGAAAATATTATTTCAACGATATAGACACCATTTCGTAAAAGGTTCGTCTCTATCTTGCGAAAGGGTTCACTGCTCTTTTCAAGAATCTTTTCTCCAAACACGTTTAATATACTAACATGAGATATATCTTTTTTAATAGACACTTCAAGATTTAATTCATTAGCAAATGGATTGGGATAGATAATACTATAAGATTCAACCTCTATTTTTTCAATTGAGTTTAAGGTATCGAATTTTAATTTACAGATATATAATGAATCGAAATTAAAAGTTGGAGGTGAAGCATAATCCCAACCTGTTGCATAAAGTGAAGTATCAAACTTCTCTATGGATTTAAAATTACATTTGTTAGAACTTTCATAAATCCACTTTTTAATCCCACTGATATTAAAAGATACCGCAAAGGCTCCAGCTTGAGATAAATTAATTGACTTGCAGCTTCCCCCAAAAATAAGAGAGCTATCTTGAACTAATAGTGCATCATAAAAAATTCCTCCACCACCACCATTTGTAGAATCATATTTCCAACTCCAATCAAAACTTCCATCCTTTTTAAATTTATTTATTACAGGAACTCCCTGACCTCCGCCACCAATTGAAATATAGCCAAATAAGTAACAGTCATTGTCATAATCTAGTATTAAACCATTTAAGTTTTCCCAATCTGCCGTATTAGTATTTGCATATGACTCGAACCACTTTTGGTTACCGCTACTATCAATTTTTATCAAATAAAAATCGTAATCATTAGGCCCGGAAGTTTTTTTAATTTCACCGCCAACATAAATATTGGCAGAATCATCAATTACAGCATCTTTAGGATAAATATAGAGATGAATAGAATCAGTGAGAATTTTTGACCAGACTATATTTCCACTTAAATTATACTTCAAAACTTTAGTATCAAAGCCAGGTAAGCAACACGCTGTAACACCAGTTATATATGAATTACCCAATTTATCTTGTTCAACATCAACAAAAAAATTATTATAATTTGCATATGTTGTATCCGCCCAATTAAGCACACCGCTGCTGTCGTATTGAAGGATAAAACTATTCTTATAACCAGTTATCCACGAATCCATATAACCCACAACACATACATACTTATTTTCAAAAAGCTTCATTCTATTAATTCCGCCACCCATTTGAAGATTATTTCCCCATTTCCTTACCCACAATAAATTCCCATGAGTATCATACTTAAGAACAAGGGATTGGCTAAAATCCGGGGGTGGTACACTGCTGTCAAAATTAGTCCGTCCGGCAATATAAATATTATCAAAGGTATCCAAGGCAATATCAAATGCTTTATCAGGGTAGGAAGTAACTGAATCCACATAAATTTGTTGCCAGATGATATTCCCATTTTTATCTTGCTTGATAATTCTTATCCGGGAATAGTCTCCCAGGCTAGATATATAATCTGTAGAGCCAACCACAATTATATTTCCCTGGCTATCGGCTTTAATAAACTCACCGCTTCCTTCCTTTTCTTTATACTCCCAAACAATTGCAGGTGATTGTTGCGCATAAGATGCCCAAGAGATAAGCAAAAACAAAAACAAAAAACTCCTTTTTATAAAAACATCAATCGATGTATTAACCATTTTACTTAAGATTAAAATTGAAAAGTTTAAATTTCAAAAAGCGAATTAATAAACTAAACGGTGACACAAAACAGCTGAGTATACTAAAAAGCCTTTGCCACAAGCACTTATATATTGTTAAAACGAATTAAGTCATTTATTATTGAATGGCAATGGTCTATCCCAAAATAAAAACAAAAAACCCGACCTGCCTGCGCAAGTCGGGTTTTGAGTGAATCACAAATCGGGTTATTTCGTTTTCACTGCTTTAATAATTCGTATCTTTTTTCCGTCAGTAAACTCAATCATATAAACCCCTTCCGATAAATCAGAAGCATCCACCCGCAATGATTTTGCACCACTGGTTTGGTTGTTGAATACAAGTTGTTTTACCACTCTTCCATCAATGCTTCTAACCGTACAGTTTACATCTGCCATTGAGCTTAGCGTTAAGTTAACTGTAAAGAAATCACGGATAGGGTTAGGTGAAATAAATCCTGCATCTGCTGCATTCACTGCTGGAATTCCCAGAGGATTTATCAAGAGCAAATTAGCATCGTTAGTGGCAACCGGAGCATTAAAATCAAAATAAATATCTGCCTTATCCAATATAGTATGACCGGCGCTTAATCCGGCGTTAGCATTCACTCTAAAATTAATAAATCCATGACTCGCAGGCTCATTGTGCGTAGAATCTTCAAGCATTATATTAGGAAAAACAAAACTCAAATGATTTCCATTGCGGCTAACATTCGCTGTATGACTAGCTCCCAACAATACAAAACTGGAAGCATCCAAATCGGCCGATAAATCATCCAATACCGAAACATTCACAGCAGGCGCATTCCCAGTATTTTGAAAATTAATGGTATAGTCGATAGTTTGATTCGGATTTACACTTGAAATTACCTGATACGTTGGGTCGTTGTAATTGCTGGAGACAACCAATTTATTATTAGGATCCCAAGAACCCGTTATGGTTTGATGCACCGAATCAAAATTGTTTGAAAGGTTTACATCAATTCCATTATTCGCAACAACATCTACAAACTCAAGTGTTGAAGCACCGAGTGTAATTCCAATATTTGCAGTAAAACGCACATAAAAGCTACGGCTTGTTCCCGGCGCCATTAATGGAATATTCCAAGAAATTGTTTTGGTGCTTGTATTAACTGACGTTTGTGTAGGAGTTGCATTCGTAAAATTTAACGCAGCATCATACTGCATCGTGAGGGTTGCTGTAGTAGCATTTGCTCCCACATTATTTACATAAATGTCATACCAAGAAGGAAAGCCTGGTGTTACGGTAGTATGCGGAATAATGCTAACCGATAAATTAGTAGAACCGGGAATGACATAAATACCAAAATTATTATTGGAAGATGTTGAGCTATTCGTAACAGTGCAGCTATAAGAAGAAGGTGTTGAAAGTGCATATCCTGCATAAATTCCACTTGGCGAAAACGAAACAGTATAGGTTCCCGGCAATACTGTGAGTTGATAATGCCCATACTGATTGGTATATCCCCAATAATTTCCTGCATGCACACTTTGATAAGGAATGGCTGATTCATTCGAATCAAACAATCCATTATTATTAGCATCTACAAAAATATCTCCCTCTATAAAACCTTGATTGTACTGTATACCAAAATTATAACCGCAATGCATTCCGCCACCACTTATAACTACATTATTATAAAAAGCACAACCACTTGAATCATCAGCTGGGATACTAAAGGAACTTAATGTACCCATTGTACAAAACCAAATAGAGTAGGTTCCTGAAGGCACTGCTGCCGTGTAATGCCCGGTGCTGCTATCCACATAAGCATAATACTGACTATTATTTCCATAAATAGTTAAATAGCCATAGCCCGGTAATTCAGTTGAATCTTGAATTCCATTTCCGTTTACATCATTAAACACATTTCCACAAATAGTATCTGTATATGCAGGGCTAGCAACAATACATCCCTGATATG
Source organism: Bacteroidota bacterium (assembly GCA_016721765.1). Classification (NCBI taxonomy): domain Bacteria; kingdom Pseudomonadati; phylum Bacteroidota; species Bacteroidota bacterium. Next base: position 118,104 of record JADKHO010000003.1, on the reverse strand, counting down.
TACATCCATTCGTATCTGTAATGGTAACACAATAAGTTGTTGGAAAAGTAACAGAAACAGCCGGATTAGAAATTGTTGGATTGCTTAATCCAACGGAAGGCGACCAAATATAGGTGTATGGACCAGTGCTATTATTCACCTGCGCATTTAAAAAACCATTTTGCGTATCATAACTTAAATTTGCAGTCAGGTTGCAAGCTTGAGTTCCCACATATACTGTATCCCAATCAGTACTACTACATCCATTGCTGGTGTTAATAGTTAAAGTAACCAAATAAGTTCCTATTGAATTGTATGTGTGTGTTGGATTTGCAATATATGCATTCCCGCCATCCCCAAAACTCCAGGTATAAGATGAAATAGTGCCAATTGAGGTACTGCTGCTATCAGTAAAACTAACAGTAGAACTTCCTGGTGTTGTTTGAGTTAAAAATGAAGCCTGACAAGTTGAATTAGAAGTTACAGAATAGCAAGATTGAGTTACACATCCCATCATATCTGTTATGGTTACGCAATACACACCTGGACTAAATGCCTGAGTAGATTGGCCTGTTCCACCGGTAATTGTCCAATTATAGGTATAAGGAGGTGTCCCACCAACCACATTCGCAGTTAAGGTTTGCACCAATTGAGCATGTGAAATGTAAGCATACATATTACATTGCGGTACACCTACCCAAACGGTATCATAATAGGTACTGTTGCAACCCGTACTTGTAGTTATGGTCAACATCACTCCATAGGTTCCAACTGAATTGTAAGAATGAACCGGGTTTGCACCTGTCCCATTCGAATTATCCCCAAAGTCCCACGAATATCCGGTAATGGAACCTAGGGTCACCATACTCGAATCGTAAAAGTTAACAGTAGTTGATCCCGGCGCATTGTAATATACAAATCCGGCATAGCATTGGGCTCTGGCTGCACTAAAGGAAAGAAATGCAAGGAGCATCGAGAATAAAATTTTTCTTTTCATTTTTTTATGGATTAAATTTAATATTTCAAAAATAGGAACGGATTAGGCGGGCAACAAATCTAAATCCTCATTTTCTTACCTGTTAAAGCACTGAATATATTTAACGAAGAGAAGCAAGCTTAATGAAATGCTAAGAAAAATAAGCAACATGCAAACATAATGCTAATTAAAATCTTACTTATTCAAGACTCAAACAACCATCGGCTTTTTCTCGCTTATCGAAACGCGCATGTTTTCAATAAATTCATCAAATAAATAACGCGAATCGTGCGGACCGGGTGATGCTTCGGGGTGATACTGCACGCTAAAAACTTTTTTAGTCTTCATACGCATGCCTTCTAAAGTATCGTCATTGAGATTGATATGGGTTATTTCTAAATCCTTATGCTTTTTTACATCCTCTGCATTCACCGCAAATCCATGATTTTGTGAGGTTACTTCACACTTTCCGCTAACTAAATTTTTTACCGGATGATTTATTCCGCGATGACCATTGTGCATTTTGTATGTTCTTACTCCCAGCACTTCAGCAAGTAATTGATGACCCAAGCAAATTCCAAAAACAGGTTTATCTGAATTTAGAATTGATTTTATGGTTTCATGAGTATATCCCATGGCAGAAGGATCACCTGGACCATTCGATAAAAAATAACCAGTAAATGATTCCGAACTTATTTGTTCGAAAGTAGTATTGTAAGGAAACACCTTTACATAACATCCACGCTCAACCATACACTGTAAAATGTTTCTTTTAACCCCGAAATCCAATACTGCAACTCGCAAATCAGCATCTGCATTACCAAGGTTATATGGTTTTTGGGTAGATACTTTAGAGGCCAGTTCTAAACCTTCCATACTCGGAACGGTTTTTAATCTCAGTTTCAATTTTTCGATATCCAATTCTTCCGAAGAAATGATAGCATTCATCGCACCTTTATCTCTAATATGTTGCACCAAAGCACGCGTATCAAGTTCCGAAATCCCAACACAATTTTGATTGCTTAAGAAATCTTGCAAACTTCCTTCTCCTGCTTTGCGCGAATACATTTCACTGAAGCTTTTGCAAATCAAGCCCGAAATTTGAATCTTACTCGATTCAATTTCTGAAGCGTGCGTGCCATAATTTCCAACATGTACATTGGCCATCAACATCAGTTGGCCATAATAGGAAGGATCAGTAAAAATTTCTTGATATCCGGTCATCCCGGTATTGAAACAAATTTCTCCAAAGGCAGTACCAATTTTTCCAATTGCTACGCCACTATAAACAGTGCCATCTTGTAATACCAACAACGCTTTTTGCTTCTCACTTAGCTTCATAGTAGGGGGGATAATGGCCGATAAATCGAACGCGGGCAAAATTAATCTAAAATTCAGCGAAGGCAAAATTGGGAAGCGCCTTTTGTTAACATTTTATCTTCAACCGATAAAGTCTAGTTTGAAAACAACCAGCTTAAACCAAATCGAAAGGTCCTTCCTGGCAACAGGTAACTGGGGGTAAATGCATACTGTCCTCCGGATAAACCATAATTTAAATGATCCACTTTAAAAAATACGCGTGCCTGACGTATTTTAAAATTGATAAAGAAATCAAGTGCAGGATACCCTCCAATCTGTTTGGTTTTTTGATAATAAAAAGATGCAAGCGCAGGTTGATAGGCCAATCCATAATACTTCGAACAATACATAACATCAAAGCCAATCTGTAGGTCCATCGCCTTTTTAAAAACCATACGCGACCAGTAAATCGAATTTCGTGTAAATAACTTGGGCAGCCCCAGTATATCGGAATCAGAAATAACCTTTTGATAAACAACTCGCGCATTGATGTAAAACGAACCAAGCTTTAATAGTTTCTCAAAATTACCCGATAAAAAGGAAAGCTTGTCGCTCATTTGGGCGGGCAAAGAATTTGAATCCAAAAAGACATAACGGTCCAAATTGCTATATTGAACACTTACATTAAAAATATTTTTTGAGCTGAATTGAATAGCAGCACTTTGTTCTCTGCCGGCGCCAAAATTATTTTTCCATATAAAATGATTCGAATAATAGTTTTGGAAATTATACTCCTGTGCTCTCTCCTGAAAAGACCCAATAAAATCCAAATTAAACGCATACTTGGTCG
>JADKHO010000003.1:0-110000 GCA_016721765.1 Bacteroidota bacterium | reverse complement strand
CGGTGTGTACAAGGCCCGGGAACGTATTCACCGTATCATTGCTGATATACGATTACTAGCGAATCCAGCTTCATGAGGTCGAGTTGCAGACCTCAATCCGAACTGAGACGAGTTTTAGAGATTGGCATCATGTTACCATGTAGCAGCCCTTTGTACTCGCCATTGTAGCACGTGTGTAGCCCTGGACGTAAGGGCCGTGCTGACTTGACGTCATCCCCACCTTCCTCACCGCTTACGCGGGCAGTTTCATTAGAGTCCCCAGCATAACCTGATGGCAACTAATGATAGGGGTTGCGCTCGTTGCGGGACTTAACCCAACACCTCACGGCACGAGCTGACGACAGCCATGCAGCACCTAGTTTCGCGCCCCGAAGGGATGAATGCTTTCACACTCAGTCGCTAACTTTCAAGCCCAGGTAAGGTTCCTCGCGTATCATCGAATTAAACCACATGCTCCTCCGCTTGTGCGGGCCCCCGTCAATTCCTTTGAGTTTCACTCTTGCGAGCGTACTCCCCAGGTGGATTACTTATCACTTTCGCTAAGACGCGTACTGTATATCGCACACATCGAGTAATCATAGTTTACAGCGTGGACTACCAGGGTATCTAATCCTGTTTGATCCCCACGCTTTCGTGCCTCAGCGTCAGTTATAGTTTAGTGAGCTGCCTTCGCAATCGGTGTTCTGTGTCATATCTAAGCATTTCACCGCTACACGACACATTCCGCCCACTTCAATTATACTCAAGATTAGCAGTATCAATGGCAGTTCTGTCGTTAAGCGACAGGCTTTCACCACTGACTTACTATTCCGCCTACGCACCCTTTAAACCCAATAAATCCGGATAACGCTTGGATCCTCCGTATTACCGCGGCTGCTGGCACGGAGTTAGCCGATCCTTATTCTTACAGTACCGTCAGCCTGATACACGTATCAGGGTTTCTTCCCGTATAAAAGAAGTTTACAACCCATAGGGCCTTCATCCTTCACGCGGCATGGCTGGTTCAGAGTTGCCTCCATTGACCAATATTCCTTACTGCTGCCTCCCGTAGGAGTCTGGTCCGTGTCTCAGTACCAGTGTGGGGGTTAGTCCTCTCAGATCCCCTAGACATCGTAGCCTTGGTGAGCCGTTACCTCACCAACTAGCTAATGTCACGCATGCCTATCTTCAACCGACTGATCTTTAATTATAATTTGATGCCAAATCATAAAGTTATGGAATATTAATCCCTCTTTCGAGGGGCTATCTTCCAGTTGAAGGTAAGTTGCATACGCGTTACGCACCCGTGCGCCACTCGTCATCAAGTATTGCTACTCATGTTACCGTTCGACTTGCATGTATTAAGCCTGCCGCTAGCGTTCATCCTGAGCCAGGATCAAACTCTTCATTGTAGTTTGTCTTGAATCTCAAAATTAATTTGAAATTTTAATTATTTGGAATTTGTTTCATATCGAAAAACCTAAAAGATTAATTCGATAGGATACTTGCTTTGCTTTTTGCTATCTTCAATATTTTCAAAGAACGTAACTATAATGAACCTTTTGAAAGGTTTATAATAATCAATTTTGTACTCTTTTAATGAACTTCCCTTTTCGTTTGGGGCTGCAAAAGTAAACAACTTTATATTAACTCCAAATTAATTTTCAATTATTTTTCTAATTAGCTGAAAAACAGTTGAATAATTTTTCTTTGTTAAAATTGCCTCAGATTTCTATTTTGAAGCGTTATTTAAAAGAGCATTCCTTTTTGTAAGGGGCTGCAAATGTACAGCGATTTTTTAAACTAACAAATGTGTATGTAATATTTTTTTCAACTCCCCCTTTAAGTGCTGAATTTCAATGATTTATTTTTCACTTATGGGGTTGCGCTCGAAACAGGAATTGTTTTTCCATTAAAAAAATGGGAGCTCTTTAATGCAAATTCTGTAATAAAATCAGCCATTTCAGCGGGTTCATGTGGTGCTACATATTCCGGGAACGCCTTTTTAAGCATGTTGGTGTTCACTGATCCCAATGCTAAACAATTTACACGTATTTTATCCTTCTTTAATTCTTCAGCCAAGCATTCGGCTAAAATCGATAAAGCTCCCTTTGATGAACTATAAGCACTTAACCCGGGAAACTTCACCGTACCATTCATTCCGCCCATGCTCCCAATTAGTATTACTTGCGCATGCTCACTCTTTCTCAATGATGGCAACAACGCTTGTATTAACAAATAGGGCGCAAATACATTCACTTCATAAACCTGTTTTAATTCCTCCGGTGAAATGGTATCAAAGGGTTTATTGATGATGCTTCCGGCATTACAAATTAAGACATCCAATTCAGACATATGTAGACCGACTTGTTCCTGAATTCCTGCCATGCTTCTGGGATCCGTTAAATCCATGGCTAAGGGGATTAATGTATCACACTTATACTCGGCATTTATTTCGGATTTCAATTTATTCAACTTTTCAGCATCCCTCGCGATTGCTATTATTTTATTAGAAGCATCAGTAGCAAATTTCTTTGCAACAAAATACCCTATTCCATTCGATGCTCCTGTGATAACAATATTCATTTTGATGTAAAATTTAAAGTAAAAAAAAAGCACCGAAATTATTTTTCGATGCTTTTTCAAAGTTATTAAATTTGATTAATACTCCCACATGTCATGCTCGTAATTGAAAATATTTTCTTTTATCTTCTCTGCTTCCAATAATGCATCCATACCGGTTTTGTATGAATTGATATATCTATCATAAACATTTGACTCTTTTAGAACGTAGCTTGCAAAATCTCGCTTCCAAAAAATATCTTCAAAAGTTCTTCTTTCTGCATCATTATTACGATTAAACACTTCAGAATTCGCAAAAACATAACGGGTTTCAGGGAAGTAAATCCAAAATAAAGGCTTTTGTCCTCTAACTGTTACTCCATCATCCTCTATTACGTCAAGTAAGCAGCACAAACCAATAATTCTAACATCCATAACTGATCGTTGCTTATCAAAAAACCAATCCTCTTTAATGTCAATCTTTTTGATACTTTCAGGCTTAAATGGATTATTAATCACCTTGGGAATAAGGTTACCCGGATTATCCGGATCATCGACATATTGCGTATCAATTTTACCAGCTAGCAGACCTTGTACCTCTGATTTTGTTAATGGTTTCTTAAATTCATCGTCTGCACCATCATAAGCAGTTATTGTACCGTCATTTAAAATACCATCTAGAATTACCTGAACAATACTTTTGCGGTTATTGATTTTTTCAATAGGAAAATAAAGTGGGTGATTCTTTTTTTCTCTTAAATCTATTCGTCTCCAAATCCTTCTTGACCATTGAACATCCGCTTCACGCAAATAGGTATAGGGAATAACCTTCCTTTCTGGTGAATGCTCTTTAACGTAAACACCATCCAAAACATTCGTTTGAGCTAAACTTTGCTTTGTCACAACTAAAGAAAAAAATAAACCAGCGATAATTAATCCTAATTTTATTTTAGTCATTTTGAATTTATTTTTAGTTAACTTTTAATATAATGGTATTTAGCCCTCTTGTTGTTCCATCAGGCATTTTAGCTTTAATATCCTCAAAATATACTTTTTGATTGCTTGGAAGGGCTTGAATCATCGAAATCATCTCAGAAGTTAACGCACCATTGGGTGAAGTCTTTTCTTGAATCATTCCGCCCTTACCTGTAACACTCATTCTAAAACCTGTAATAAGAATTTTCAAATCAAAATCAAAAGATTCCATTTTGGGTATAACATTACCCGCCGCAATTAATAATCCCTTTTTGATTGGTCCTCCATTTGTTCCGCCTATATATGCAACTGGAGTTGGTAATTGCTTAACTCTAAACTCAAAAGGTGTTCCCATAGGTCTTGTGGTTGTTCCCATTTTAGCGCCCACACTAATAGTGCATTTATTTGAGCCACTAACAACCCTAACATTATACTTACCGCTGCTAACTTTGGTTAATGTACCTCCATTACCCGCCAAATTAGCAACTATATTTTCTGGAGCAACACCGGCAGCACTAATATCCACCGGGTTATCTACTCCAATGTAAAATACATTCATTTTAGTTGGTGAAACTGCTGCTGCTGGCTTAGCCACTTGATACTCAGAAGTAAATGGATAGGAATCAAACTCACCAGGACGTCCTGGTTTCTCAACTTTAATTACCCCACTCCATTTTTGCAAACCTTCAGCGCTTGTTCTAATCACATATTTTCCAAGACCACCTTCAACCGGTAATTCTTTCCCTTCACCACCTGTTTTTAATTTTGAAGTATCACCAACAATTATTTTTGGATTAGTAGTTGAATTTGATGCAACTAATAATACATCTGCGGTATACTCATCTCCTGCAATCACATAGCTTGATTTTGCAATTACTTTAGCAGACAACTTATCAAAAGTAAAATCTTGACCCTTTACCGATTGAAACAATTGATTCACAACATCTGCTTCAGCATTCTTAGCATCTGCTTGAATTCCGGATAAAATAGTAATAATTGCAGCCAAAGGAATATGTTCGAAGTTGGTAGTCTCCCACGTTCTTACTTCTCCTTCTTTTGGTTTCGGATCCGGAGTTTTCAAACCCAATTTTGATTCCATTTGCTGTTTTACAACCGGTAAGAAAATTTCTTGCCCGGGAGGATTGTCAAACAACTTAATAAAATCAGCACGTGCAGCATTAATTTTTGCTTTCAAATCAGCAGCTGTAAAATCGCCCTTTTTAGGACTTTCAGGGTTACTGCCAATCATGATTTCAGATGGAACGGTGTAATTGTCTTTGGATTGCAAATACTCTAAATGCATTGTATCTGCAGCATCCATTGTAATTTTATCCGTTTCAGATAACAATTTTGTTTTGATTTGCTTAATGTATTTTACCAAATCATTAGAAATCTTTTGAGCCTTTTTTGCACGCTCGTAATAAGGCCCTGTTTTTTTAGGATCCTTGGTATTTGCGGCTTCGAAGTCACTGTAGACTTTTTCATTTTTCTTTGAAAAATTCTCATTGGTTTTTTCCAAGCCATCGTTAACGATTATGAATGAATCCAAAATTTCTTTTGAAACGTTTAGTGCTAACAAGGCTGTTAACACTAAATACATCATACCAATCATCTTCTGCCTTGGGGTTCCTTTTGCTGACATACTCTTTAAGTGTTTTTTATGAAGTGATTATAATACTTATAAGTTAAAAACTACAAATTATCTATTGTAGTTCATTGCTGTTAGCATGTTACCATAAATGGTATTCAATGAGCTCAAGTTTGTGGCTAATTTACCCACTTCATCTTTATATTTTCTTGTATCGTCAACAGAACCACTCAAGTTTTCAATTAATTGATTCATACCTTCATACATTTTGTTTGACACTTTCAAATGGTCGTTTGCACCTTGTAATTGCAATTCATAAACTGCATTAAGTGCAGATAAATTTTTTGAAACGGCAACCAATTGCTCACCATAAACTTGACCATCCAAATTAGTGCTTGTAAGACCTGTAAGCGCCTCAGAAGCCTTGATGTAGGATTGAGCCAATTGTCCAACAGAAGTAGTAGCCCCTTTAATATTATCTACATATCCTTGAGTTGCAACAGTAGCATCAGTAATATTTGAAAGCTTTCCTGCTTGCTCGCTTAGGCTTCTCATTCCACTGCCTAAACTTTCAATCAATTCAGGACCAATTTTGGCTTCGCTTAATAATTTATCAAGCTCAGCGGCAATAGGATCTTTTTTATGTTTGCTATCTTTATGACGACTTGCACCATGCTCATCAGCTCCTCTCAATTCAGGATAAACCAAACTCCAATCATCCTCTTCATGCACTGGTTCAAAAGCCGAAAAGAAGAAGATAACGGCCTCAATAGACAGACCGGCAACCAACATCGGACCCGCACCTGGCCAGTGTTGAATCTTAAACATCGCTCCTACAATTACGATAGAAGCTCCCCATCCATAAAGATAACCCATGAATGTTTTTCCTTTTTTTGACTGAAGTTTTTGAATGATTCCCATAGTTTGTTAAAGATTTAAAGGGTTGTTTTTAGATTTGTAAATAAACTATTTCTACTAAAGATTACTGCTCGTCTCCCGGAACTCTACCCAAATAAGACATCACACATCTGAATCCAATGTAACACTTTGCAGTATCTTGGTATTCATAGGTACGGGATCCATTTTGCAAGTAATAAGAAACATCTTTCCATGAACCGCCACGAATAACTTTTCGTTTAAGTGCAACTGCGTCATTCTCGGATGCTTCATAAACATAGTCCGGATTCATGTCATGCGAAAAATTATAAGCTGATTCGTCAAAAGCGTTACTTGTCCATTCAGATACGTTTCCAGACATGTCATACAAACCGTAATCATTTGGATTATATGTTCCAACTTTTAGTGTATTTAACCCCCCATCATCTGTATAGTTACCGCGAAGTGGTTTAAAATTCGCAAGGAAACATCCTCTAACATTCCTAATATAGGGACCACCCCAAGGATAAGGAGAAAGAGCTAAACCTCCTCTGGAAGCATACTCCCATTCGGTTTCGGTTGGCAATCTAAAATCTTGTACAATTGGAACACCTTGTCCCATAAAAAATCCGTTTAATAGCTGTGTTCTCCAAATACAAAATGCTCGTGCTTGTTTCCATGTTACCCCCACAACAGGATATTCATCATAAGCCGGGTGCCAAAAATACATATTGGTCATTGGCTCATTAAAGGAATATGTAAAATCATGAATCCAGGCTAACGTATCAGGATACACATTAATTACGTCCTTCTTAATAAACACCGATCTATCTGTCATTCCCTGTTCTCTGTTAGCTTTTCGAGCTGCTTCTCTAAGGTCAATCCAATAATATTCAAAATCCAATTTACGTGCATCAATTTCTTTTCTGTGGTAATAGCGTTCATTAACCGGTAAGAACATATCTGCGAGTGCTTCTTTCGCATCTTCATCGTCCCACTTTAAACGTTCTTCCCAATTGAGTTGACGAAAATCCGGATCTTCTTCGTTTTCTGCTTGGAGAAAATCCTCATTGCCGGCTTCTGCAATTTTTCTTCGGGCAATTGAATCTCTCACCCAATTCACAAACTGACGGTACTCGTTATTGGTAATTTCAGTTTCATCCATGTAAAATGACTGCATGGAAACTGTTTTTGCCTGAGTTGTTTGCGAATATGGAACATCCTGATCACTTGGACCCATTTGGAAACTTCCTAAGGGTATAATAAGCATACCATATGGGTTGAAATCATACCAAGTTTCTCTGTTTTGTGCTCCAATCAATTGGCCGTTATCACCACTTGCGCAGCTTTGTAGGACAATTGCTAAAAGAATAAAATAGATTACCTTTTTGATGTTTTCTAAAAGATGATTCATTTTTGTTTTTTTTGGTTTAACATTCTTCCCTGCAAAACTCACCATTTATTTAATTCTTGCTTAAATAATACAATTGACTCTTACGAGTCTGAAAAAAATTAGTTACTTTTATAGGAAACGAACGTTTTTATACTTGGTAGTTGTGGTTTTTGGAACAATTGTATAACAGAATCCAAGCATCAACTCGTGACTACCATTACTTTGTGTTTTAAGCTTAGAAGTAGTAACATCGTAAGCATAACCAACTTTAAAAGCACTTTTTGCATTAAGTGCCTTTTGAAATCCAACCATTGGGACAATTGCATCGGATGTTCTATAGCTAACGCCTAACCAAAGCAAATTATTGTAGAGAACATTTACATTCAAGTCAAATTGTGTGGATGAACCAACCGATTTAACCAATGCAGATGGGCGTAACGTAAACGTTTCATTAATGTCATAATTATAACCGGCGGTTACATAATAGTGACGGGCAATTTCAAAACTCAAGTTATTTTTTTCAATCTTTCCTTGATTCAAGTGAGTAGATGATAAACCAACATAAAACTTAGGAGTGTGGTAATGAACCCCAAAACCTAAATCAAAAGTATTGTCAGATGCCTTACCGGTAGGAATTGCTTTATCGGCAGCAATTGGATCTGTAGATTTCCAATTTCCATTTATCGATTTATTATATAATCCAGCCTCTACTCCAATACCCAAATTTCCATCGTTACCAATGGGTAAACGAAATGCATAAGACAGCTTGCCGAAAAAATTATTTTCAAAACCTAATTTATCTGTTGCTACGGTTAAACCCAAACCACCATGAAGCATTTTTACCGGAGCGTCAATTGAAAGAATATTTGTTTTAGGTGCCCCGTCAAATCCAACCCATTGCTGTCTTCCAATCAAAGTAGCACAAATTGAACCGTTTGCCCCGGCATAACCGGGATTATATCCAAGTCGGTTGTACATGTAGTGACTAACTTGTGGGTCTTGCTGTGCAAAGGAAAAAGAACCAATAAAAACGAAGCAGGCTAAAAGTGTTTTTTTCATATATGAATCGTTGTAATGCAGTTAAAATCTTTCAATAAATCCAGTCACCAATACATCAATCTCTAAAAAATTGGTGGGTAAAGTAAGTAAACATATTTTTAATTACCAAATTTTGGCAGAAATTATATTTTTCATGCTTTGTACTAGTTACATGGCATACCTATTAATCAGCTCAGTTTTTGGAAGGTGAGCCACCATTTATCGGGCATGTCTTCCTTGCAGGCAGTTTGGTAATCCTGATAGCTGCAAGGCACAAGGTGATGCCGCTCGTATTTAATTTTCTTATTCGGCGGATAAGGAACATCCATCCACCATCGATCACTTTTGGGGCTTTTGTAAAAAACAATTTCATATTTATTGTTTTGTATAAATACCCGGTACTTCGTAAAATCTCCTCGGCTTCCAATTGGAAAATCCTTTTTGCGATTGGAAAAGCCTTCCAAAAAATACCAAATCATTTGCGCCACCAAATGCGCTGTCTGACCATCTTTATCTAAACTCGGATTAAGCTCGTAAAATCCAATTGACGATAATTTATCGCTCATTCCTGCATAGCGCGCAATTTGACAAGCTTCCTCTCCGTGAAATCCATTGGGTGTTGCATTTGCATTTCCGGGTGCATCTGAATAACGAATACAAGAAATATCAAAACTAACAATATCGGCGTTACGAACAATGGGTTCAACTTCTTCCATGTTTGAGCGCACGTAGCCCAATCGATGGGTATCGAAAAATAATTTCGACATAAGCTCAACCGCATTTTTATCCACAAAATAGGTTTGATAGCCTATGTTGCTATAGTTGAATAAATAATTGGGTTTGTGTAAAATAATTTTGCTCAGATAGGATTGTGAATCCAACTCCTGATTCATTTCACCTAAATCAAATTTGGAATCTATAGAAACAATATTTACAACTTGTTCCAGTTCTTCATAAGCTTTATAATTCGCGTAGGTTAAGTCTTGCCCACCGCCAATAATTACCGGTACAATATTATTTTTTACTAGCTCTTTCACCACCGCAGAAACTGCGAAGTAAGTATCTTCAATAGAAAAGCCGGCATTAATATTTCCCAAATCCACAACTGAAATTGGACCTGACGGTTGAAATAATTTATACAAATGGTTTCGAACATGATCTGGTGATTCTGAACAACCCACATTATTTAAGGATTTTCGATCTTCCTTTACACCAATTAAAGCAAGTTGCACACCCGTCAAATCAGGGAATCCGCTTTGCGAATTGCGTGCAAGCGTTCTGCCGAGTTGTGTAGGTTGGTAGTCTGAACTATTCAGAATGCCTGTATTCTCGAGTGGCTCAAAGTAGATTGAAATATCCATACTTGCTATGTGACTATTTCTTTTTAGGTGATTTTGCTTTCGCAACACTTTTTTTTGCGGGTGCTTTTTTAGCAGATTCTTTCTTTGCAGGGGCTTTCTTTGAAGCCTTTTTAGGCTTTTCAGCTTTTGCAGGTAATGATTTTTTATTTGCAGCAACTTTAAATTTTGGTGCAGGTGCAGCGGCGGCAATTGCCAAACATTCTTCCAGTGTAAGGGTTGCCGGTTCGGTTCCTTTGGGTATTTTATAATTATTTTTCTCAATTGCAATATAAGGGCCCCATCTGCCATTAAGCACTTGCACACTTGGATTTTCTTTAAAGCTTACTATAACTTTTTCACGATCCGCTTTGCGTTTTGCTTCAATAAGTTCAATACATCTTGCTTCGCTTACAAGCATTGGATCGTCCTCCTTTTTTAAGGAATAAAAAGCCGAATTGTGACGAATGTAAGGGCCAAAACGTCCAATATTTACTTGCATCTCCTTGTCCTCATAAGTTCCTGAGATTCTGGGAAGCTTAAATAATTCGAGCGCATCTTCCAAGGTTATGCTTTCGAGACGCTGATTCGCGCGTAGACTCGCGAATTTAGGTTTGTCCTGATCATCACCCGACTCTCCAATTTGAATTAAGGCACCAAATCTTCCAATACGAGCATAAATATTTTTCTTTGTAGTCGGATCTACTCCAAGCAAACGCTCACCACTAGCACGATCGGTGTTCTCCAAGGTGCTTTCAACATGGGCATGAAACGGCTTATAAAAATCAGCCAACATTTTTGTCCAATCTAATTTTCCTTCAGCAATAATATCAAACTCTTCCTCCACATAAGCAGTGAAATTATAATCCATTATCTCATCAAAATTTTTAAGCAAAAAATCGGTTACCACCATACCGATATCAGAAGGAAATAATTTTGATTTCTCCGCTCCTGTATTTTCAGTTTTTACCTCTTTGGAAATAGAATTATTTTTTAGCGTAAGCACTTGGAATTTACGTTGAACCCCTTCCCTATCTTCCTTCACAACATAACCTCTTTTTTGAACTGTTGATATGGTTGGGGCATAAGTAGAAGGTCGACCAATACCCAATTCCTCCAGCTTTTTTACCAAACTTGCTTCCGTGTATCTTGGAGGATGGTTGCTAAAGCGTTGCGTCGCATTTGATTCAATCATTTGGAGCATTTCGCCTATTTCGATAGGTGGCAACATACCTTCTTGTTCCTCCGTATTTTCATCATCTGTGCCTTCCATATATACTTTCAAAAAACCATCAAACTTAAGTACCTCACCTTGTGCGATATACTTTTCCTTACTTTTTGAAATGGCTATGGTCGCCACAGTTTTTTCCAATACTGCATCGCTCATTTGTGAGGCGATAGTACGTTTCCAAATTAAATCATACAAGCGCTTTTCATTGTTTTCGCCTTCCACATTTTTTTGGTTGATGTAGGTTGGACGAATCGCTTCGTGGGCTTCTTGGGCTCCTTTACTTTTGGTTTTATATTGACGCGGCTGGTGGTAATTGTTTCCATAAGCACTGTTAATTTCATCCTTAATTGTACCCATTGCCAATTCAGAAAGATTTACCGAATCTGTTCTCATGTAAGTAATCTTACCGGATTCATATAATCGCTGTGCAAGCGTCATGGTTTGAGCCACCGAAAAACCTAACTTTCTACTTGCTTCTTGTTGAAGTGTGGAAGTGGTAAAAGGTGCTGAGGGTGATTTTTTTCCTGGCTTTACTTCAAGGTTTTCAATACTGAAATCAGCACCGATACAATCTTGCAAGAAGGCCATCGCTTCCGGCTCCGTTGCAAATCGTTTAGGTAATTCGGCCTTTAAGCTTGCCCCACTTTTAAGTTCAAATAATGCCGATACACGAAAAGCAGAGGTACTCACGTGAGCAGATACTTCTCTTTCTCTTTCAACGATTAACCGCACCGCAACCGATTGCACTCTACCGGCGGATAAGGACGGCTTTATTTTTTTCCATAAAACAGGCGATAACTCAAATCCTACTAACCTGTCTAAAATTCTTCTGGCCTGCTGGGCATCTACTAAATTCTTATCAATTTTTCTAGGATTATCAATTGCTGCAAGGATGGCCGTTTTGGTAATTTCATGAAAAACGATACGCTTCGTTTTGCTTTCTTCCAAATTTAATGTCTCGAACAAATGCCAAGATATGGCTTCTCCTTCTCGGTCTTCATCACTTGCCAACCATACCACATCCGCAGCTTTCGAGAGCTTTCTTAGTTCCGCTACAACCTTTTGCTTATCCTCTGAAACTTCATAATTGGGCTTAAACTTATTGGCAATTTCAACACCAAAATCCTTTTTAGCTAAATCTCGAACATGTCCAAAACTTGATTTAACAGTAAAATCTTTACCTAAAAATCCTTCTATAGTTTTAGCTTTGGCGGGGGACTCAACAATTACTAAATTTTTCGACATCTTATTTTAATTGGGTTTTAGGAGCAACAAAAATTTCACAAAGGAAAACAATTACAAAGTTGATTTCCAAATATTTTAAATTTTGGATTTCCGTTTTTGACTCATATATATTACATATATATAATTTTTTGAAATAATTCCCTTAACACATTTTGCAAAACTGACACTTTGGCAAAGTCGCTAAAAAAGGCTTACTTTGCAGCCCCAAAAAAAGGGTTCAATACATGTTGCTCGAAGAAAAAACAATTGACGAAAGCATTCAAGGACAGCCTACATTGCTGCCTACTGCCCATGCAGAAGTGAAGCGAAAACTATACCTTGAAAGTTATGGATGTGCGATGAACTTTGCGGATAGCGAGGTGGTAGCTTCCATTTTATTGAATAATGGTTTCGCCACTACTGATCTGGTGGGTGAAGCAGATGTTATTTTCATGAATACCTGTGCCATCCGAGATAATGCTGAAACACGAGTAAGAACACGCTTGCAGGATTTAAAAAAATTAAAAAAGCAAAATCCTGGATTGGTCATTGGGGTTTTAGGGTGTATGGCGGAACGACTAAAATCTAAGTTACTGGAAGAAGAAAAATTGGTAGATATTGTTGTAGGTCCTGATGCTTACCGCGATTTACCTAACTTAATTGAGCAAGTAGATTCCGGACAAAGGGCAGTAAATGTTTTGCTTTCGCGGGAAGAAACCTATGCGGATATTAGTCCCGTTAGGCTATCGAGCAATGGTGTTACAGCTTTTGTTTCCATTACCAGAGGCTGTGATAATATGTGTGCATTTTGCGTGGTTCCTTTCACCAGAGGAAGAGAGAGAAGCAGAGATCCCGAATCGATTGTTAATGAAGCCACAGATTTATTTGAGCGTGGGTACAGAGAAGTTACTCTGCTAGGTCAAAATGTAGATTCCTATTTGTGGACAGGCGGTGGTTTGAAAAAAGACAACCCTACGACCGAAGAATTGGAGCATGCAACCACTTTTGCTCAATTGCTTGAAAAGGTGGCATTGATTAACCCCTTGTTGCGTGTAAGGTTTAGCACCTCTCACCCCAAAGATATGACGGATGATGTATTGTATATGATTGCCAAGCATGAAAACATCTGCAATTACATTCACTTACCGGTGCAATCCGGAAATTCGCGGATGCTTGAATTGATGAATAGAGGTTATACACGTGAGTGGTACAAAAACAGAATTTTAAAAATAAGAGAAATAATTCCTGATTGTGGTATTTCAACCGATACCATATCGGGCTTTTGCAGTGAAACAGAAGAAGAGCACAAGGAAACAGTGACTTTAATGGAATGGGTAGGATTTGATTTTGCGTATATGTTTAAGTATTCAGAACGCCCGGGTACATTAGCTGCACGGAAAATGAAAGACGATATTGATGAGGCTATTAAGCAAAACCGTTTGGCGGAAATTGTTGCACTTCAACAAAAGCTATCTGAAGTAAAAACCAAAGCCGGTGTTGGTAAGATTCATAAGGTGCTAATTGAAGGAACATCAAAAAAATCAGCAGATTTTTTTGCCGGAAGAAATCCACAAAATACAACAGTAGTGTTTCCTAAAGAATCATACAAAATTGGTGAATATGTAAATGTATTGGCCACTTCTTGCACGCCAGCAACTTTGATTGGAAAGGTTGTTTAAGTAAACGTGAAGTACCAAATACAAGTTGCGGCCTTTAACGCCGTTTAATACTTAAAATAAAATGACAGTTTTAGATATAAAGCAACGTTTTGGAATCATCGGCAGCTCTTCTTTATTAGATCGGGCTATCGATATTGCAAAACAAGTTGCACCAACAGATTTAACCGTCTTAGTTAATGGAGAAAGCGGGTCTGGAAAAGAAGTCTTTCCTCAAATTATTCATCAATTAAGTACCCGAAAGCACGGACCGTACATTGCAGTAAATTGTGGCGCTATCCCGGAAGGGACAATAGATTCGGAATTATTTGGACACGAAAAGGGATCCTTTACCGGTGCCCATGAAGCTCGAAAAGGTTATTTCGAAATGGTGGGTGGTGGCACCATTTTTTTGGATGAAGTAGCTGAATTGCCCATGAGCACACAGGCGCGACTTTTACGAGTTTTAGAAACCGGCGAATTTATTAAAGTGGGCGCTTCGAAAGTACTTAAAACCGATGTTCGTATAATAGCTGCAACCAATGTAAATATTCCGGAAGCGATACGAAAAGGGCGATTTAGGGAGGATTTATACTATCGCTTGAACACCGTGCCAATAAAAGTTCCTTCGCTGCGTGAGCGCAAAGAAGATATACATTTATTGTTTCGCAAGTTTGCATCCGATTTTGCCACCAAATACCGCATGCCGACAATAAAATTAGTAGGTGCTGAGCAATATCTCGAGAATTATAGTTGGCCGGGAAATGTGCGTCAATTGAAAAATATTGCGGAGCAAATTTCTGTAATCGAAAAAAACAGAGACATATCCCCTGAAATTTTGGTTCGATACCTACCGGTTGAAAGTGCCAACACTTTGCCCATACTGGTAAAGGGAGAAAAATCAGACAGCGATTTTAGCGAACGTGATATTTTGTATAAAGTACTGTTTGATATGAAGAAAGAATTGGATGGTGTAAAAAAGATAGTGGCAGATATCATTCAAGGCAAAAAAATTACCGAGACCGATTTGACTGCTAATGCAGAACATTCAGCTTACAACGATTCACTTAGTCAGGAAAATACTTCTTTACAAGTGCATCGGCCAATACTTAGCCACCAGCAGCCCATTCATGAGATAGAGGAATCTTTATCCCTTGAAGAGAAAGAAAAGGATTTTATAAAAAAGGCCCTTGAAAGACATAAAGGAAAACGCAAAAACGCTGCTAAAGAATTAGGTATTTCAGAGCGTACACTTTATCGAAAAATTAATGAATACAAAATACCGGGATAAACTATACTATGAATAAAAGTTTTTTAGTTAGTATTCTTTTAGTTTTAGCTTCTTTCACTTCCTGTAAGGTGAATTATTCCTTTACCGGAGCATCAATTCCGCCGGATGTAAAAACAATTTCGGTGCAAACTTTTCCAAATTATGCTCCTTTGGTTCAACCTATATTAGGCCAAACATTTACAGAAGCATTGAAGGATAAATTTCAGGCGCAAACTAATTTGCAGCTGGTTTCGCGAGGAGGGGATTTAAGTTTTGAAGGTTCCATTACAGGCTACAATGTTGCACCTATATCGATCCAATCGGGTACGGATGTGGCAGCACAAACGCGATTAACCATAACTGTAAATGTAAAATTTAGCAATGCCAAAAACGAGAAGCAAAATTTTGAGAATAGTTTTTCGCGCTTCGCTGATTTTGAGTCCACAAAAAGTTTGGCTACCGAAGAAGAACGATTAATAAAAGAGATAAACGAACAATTGGTGCAGGATATTTTTAATAAGGCAGTCGTAAATTGGTAAAAAAGAGTAAAATGGAAGAATAAACACTCTAACCAAATAATCTGCATTCGACATAATTTGTAAATTTGAAATTAAGAGAAAAGTAAATGAAACGCGAACAATTCATCAACTATATGCTTCATCCTGAGGAACTGAAAGGTGAAAGCGCGGTTGCATTGAATAGTTTACTGAAGGAATTCCCTTATTTTCAAAGTGCTCAATTGTTGTATTTAAAAACTTTGCACAACGAAAAGAGTGTGCATTATCAAAGCCAATTAAAAATTGCTGCAGCCTATTCAGCCAATCGCAAGTCGCTTTATTTTTTAATTAATGGTGAACCTCAAAAAAAGGAGAAAAAGCCGGATTTACCTGAAACTTTCCCGATTCATGAAAATGAGGTTCTTGAAACCATGGAAATTCAGGCAGTTGAAGAAAACAGCCAATCTAAAGTCGAAATTGCAATAGCACTTGCAACAAACGAGGCAAATACAACCCAGGATAACTCTAATGAACCGAATATTGCTGAAATTAACGCTTCCATTTTGCCTATTCAAGAGCATATAGAAATTAAAACACCGGAAAGCACTTCTGAAAAAATACCATCTACTGCTCAAAGCATTGCGCCAGAAATTCTCGAATTGAACACCGAAGTTATGTCGGAAGCGCTTAGTGCAAAACTGTCAAATGAATTAATAAATTTACCAGAAAAGCTATCCGATCAGGAAAAAAATATAGTTCCTTCTGCACCAGTTATTGCACCTGAAATTGCGAAGGAGATACGAATTGAACATCATAGTTTCCTAGATTGGTTAAAGATAAGTCAACTACAAAAAATTACAACACCTGAACAGAAAGTTGTGGCTGTGGATTTAAAGCCAGAGAAAGAAGAAAAAAAGATATTGATTGAGAAGTTTATCAGCACCGAACCTCGCATCGTTCCTAAGAAACAAGAATTTTACAATCCTATAAATAAAGCAAGGCAGAGTGTGATGGAAAACGATTTTATTGTTTCGGAGACCCTTGCTAAAGTTTATTTAAAACAAGGAAACTTCCAAAAGGCGCTAAAATCCTACGAAATTTTAAGTTTGAAATTTCCGGAAAAAAGCAGTTACTTTGCAGCCCAAATTTTAAAAATCAAAAAATTACAACAGGAAAAAAAATAATACCTGTTTTGCAGCTTTAAAGTTGGAGTAAATATTAAATCAAAATAAATTAAAAAATGGAAACATTAGTAACAGTATTGATTATGATTGTGAGTGTGGTGTTGGTATTGGTGGTGTTGGTTCAAAATTCTAAAGGAGGCGGATTGTCATCACAATTCTCGAGCAGCAACCAGGTAATGGGCGTAAAAAAGACAAGTGAATTGATTGAAAAAATTACTTGGGGTTTGGCAATTGCCTTATTGGTATTGTGTGTAACCTCTTCTTTCGTATTAAATAGTACAACAACAGTGGCAAAGGATACAGAATTAAGAGAAAAAATTGAAAATACAGCTGCTCCGAAACCACTTCAAAACTTGCCTGCATCCGCAGCAGCAGGGGCTGATAGCACCAAAAAATAATTCTAAACAGCTGTCGAGTAGTTGTTTTCAACTCACTTCGAACGTTAAGAAATACAATATAAAATGTCAGAGTGTCCGCATTTCTGACATTTTTTGTGTCCTAAAATCTGCCAACTGCAAAATTGTCTATCATTATGCTAGTCAAGGCTTGTGGCACAATCTGTGACAAGTGAAAGGGCATTAAAATTTAATCAACAAAATTTCAAACTAAATAAAAACAAAAATGGCTAAAGTAAAAATTACCCCGATTGCAGACAGAGTGATAGTTGAAGCTGCTGCTGCTGAAGAAAAAACTGCCGGTGGTTTAATCATTCCCGACACGGCAAAAGAAAAACCACAAAAAGGAAAAGTAATTGCAGTGGGCACCGGAAAAAAAGATGAGCCAATGACTGTAAAAGTTGGCGATGAAGTGCTTTATGGAAAATATGCTGGAACAGAAGTAACTGTTGACGGAAAGGATTACCTCATTATGCGCGAGTCGGATATTTTCGCAATCGTTTAATATTGAAATGTCAAAAAGAGGAATGCATTTGCGCTAACCTACTATTTTCCAGCATTTTCTCCCTAGCGAAAGCGAATAATTAACCAAAAATCAATTTATCAAAACAAAAATCAAATAAATAATACATAAAATGGCAAAAGATATAACATTCAACCTTGAAGCACGTGACGCACTGAAAAAAGGTGTAGATGCCTTGGCAAACGCAGTAAAAGTAACACTAGGTCCAAAAGGGCGTAACGTGATTATAGATAAAAAATATGGAGCACCGGCAATTACCAAAGATGGTGTTACTGTTGCAAAGGAAATTGAATTGAAAGATCCTGTAGAAAATATGGGAGCTCAATTGGTGAAGGAAGTAGCTAGTAAAACTGCTGATATTGCCGGTGACGGAACAACTACAGCTACCGTATTAGCACAAGCAATTATTACAGCCGGATTGAAAAATGTGGCTGCCGGAGCAAATCCAATGGATTTAAAACGCGGTATTGACAAAGCAGTTATTGCAGTGATTGAGAATTTGAAAAAGCAATCCCAAAATGTAGGAGATGACAATAAGAAGATTGAACAAGTTGCTACCATTTCTGCAAACAACGATGCCACAATTGGAAAATTGATTGCTGATGCAATGAAAAAAGTTAAAAAAGAAGGAGTTATTACTGTTGAGGAAGCAAAAGGTACTGAAACAACTGTTGAAGTAGTGGAAGGAATGCAATTCGACAGAGGGTATATCTCTCCTTACTTTGTAACCAATGCTGAAAAGATGGAATCTGTAATGGAAACTCCATATGTATTGATTTACGACAAGAAAATTTCTTCGATGAAGGAATTGCTTCCTATACTTGAAAAAACAGCACAATCAGGTCGCCCTTTATTAATTATCGCTGAGGATATTGATGGAGAAGCATTGGCAACTTTAGTTGTAAATAAAATTCGTGGCTCATTAAAAATTTGTGCAGTTAAAGCTCCAGGATTTGGTGACCGCAGAAAAGCAATGTTGGAAGATATCGCTATCCTTACCGGAGGAACAATGATTTCGGAAGAAGGCGGATACAAATTAGAAAATGCCGACCTTTCATATCTTGGTAAAGCTGAAAAAATTACGGTTGACAAAGACAATACAACAATCGTTAATGGTTCAGGTAAAAAGGCAGATATCACTGCACGTGTAAATCAGATTAAAGCACAAATTGAAAATACCACTTCTGATTACGATAAAGAAAAACTTCAAGAACGTTTGGCTAAATTAGCCGGAGGGGTTGCAGTATTGTATGTGGGTGCTGCCACTGAAGTGGAAATGAAAGAGAAAAAAGACCGAGTTGACGATGCCTTGCATGCCACACGCGCTGCAGTAGAAGAAGGAATTGTTGCAGGTGGAGGTGTTGCTTACATCCGTGCAATTGATTCATTGGATAAGTTAAAAGGTGCCAATGATGATGAAAATACCGGTATCGCTATCATTCGACGTGCCATTGAAGAACCGTTACGCCAGATTGTTGCAAATGCAGGTGGCGAAGGCTCTGTTGTGGTAAATAAAGTGAAAGAAGGAAAAGCTGACTTCGGATACAATGCACGTACCGATAAATTTGAAAATTTATTGGCAGCAGGTGTTATTGACCCAACAAAAGTAACTCGTGTAGCATTAGAAAACGCAGCATCCATTGCAGCGATGTTATTAACTACCGAATGTGTACTTGCTGAACAAAAAGAAGACGCAGCTCCAATGCCGGGCGGAATGCCAGGTGGAATGGGCGGAATGGGTGGCATGATGTAAGCATTCAAATACTTAGTTCCAAACAGTTTATGAATGGCACTAAAGTTAAAAGCCTCGCAGAAATAAATTCTGCGAGGCTTTTGCATTAAGAGTAACAAGGATTACAATGTTGCAAGAATATTCACATTCAACATTCCATTTAATAATATTATCGGCGAGTATAAAGCAAAAAAAAGCGGACCTTAGTCCGCTCTTAGCTTTTAATATTCGTCTTCATTAAAGAAGAAATCATCTTTGGATGGATAATCCGGCCAAATTTCTTCAATGGTATCATAAATCTCACCTTCGTCTTCGATCTCTTGCAAGTTTTCGATCACTTCCAATGGAGCTCCTGAACGCATTGCAAAATCAATTAATTCATCTTTGGTGGCAGGCCATGGTGCATCTTCGAGATAGGATGCTAATTCTAATGTCCAATACATATTGTACTATTATTTTAGGTTTGCTTACGCAAAATTAGATTAAGGGTTTCTTGCTTCCCTCAGAATTTTCTAAGGGTGTGCAAAAGTAAAAATTTAATGATAGGAACAAAACAAATAAAACAATTTTAAATTCTTGGTTTCCAAGGTGTTTCATTTACCTTTAGTTGCAAGCTTAGAAAGCGTGACAATACGAAGAGATAATCAGAGAGTCGATTCAGGTATTGTACAACTAATGGAGCCACAAAATTATTTTCAGCCAGATGAATAGTGTTCCGTTCGGCTCGGCGACACACACAACGGGCGATGTGACAAAATGAAATGATGGGATGCCCTCCCGGAAGCACAAAAGAGCGCATTTCAGGAAGCTTTGCATCCATTTCGTCCATTTCACTTTCCAGTAAACTTATGTCCTCTTGTTTCAAATCAGGAATTTTCATTTTAGATTTTTCGGGATCACTAGCAAGTGATGATCCTATCGTAAAAAGTCGGTCTTGAATTTCGGCTAAAATTGATTTGGAGTGTGCATCTATTTCCTGATCCTTAATTAATCCAACATAGGAATTTAATTCGTCGACTGTGCCGTACGATTCGATCCGAATATGATGTTTAGGAACGCGCGTGCCGCCAATTAAAGAGGTTTCGCCAGTATCACCGGTTCTAGTGTATATTTTAAATGCCATTTGAAAAAACTGATGTAATTTGTATTAATTACTATTGAAAAGACATGTTAATACTTTTCAGTATTAAATTGCCTTCTCGGTACGCTCTACTTTCCTATAATTCACATTTTGTTCATCCGATTCAATAAGTCCATCCTTCAAACGGATTATTCGATGTGCATACTTTGCAATGTCTTCTTCATGTGTTACAACAATAATGGTATTTCCCGCGGCATGAATATCCTGAAACAAGCCCATTATTTCAACCGATGTTTTTGAATCCAGATTACCGGTAGGCTCATCGGCTAAAATAATGGCGGGATGGTTCACCAATGCTCTAGCCACTGCAACCCTTTGACGTTGCCCGCCCGAAAGTTCATTGGGTTTATGAAGCATTCGATTTGTTAAACCAACTTCACCTAATACCTGTGTGGCTCTTGCTATGCGCTCCTCTTTTGATTTTCCAGCATAAATTAAGGGCAATGTAACATTTTCTAAAGCTGTAGATTTTGGAAGTAAATTAAAGGTTTGAAAAACGAAGCCAATTTCCTTATTTCTAATTTCGGCCAGTTCATTGTCGTTGAGTTGACTTACATCGGTTCCATTAAGCACGTAAGTCCCACCGCTAGCGGTATCCAAACAACCTAAAATATTCATCAGGGTAGATTTTCCGGAACCTGAAGGACCCATTAAAGCCACGTACTCATTTTTAAAAATCTCGAGTGATACAGAGTTTAGTGCACTTACTACCTCGTTTCCAATTTGAAATTTTCGTGAAATAT
The DNA here is from genome assembly GCA_016721765.1 of Bacteroidota bacterium. Lineage (NCBI taxonomy): Bacteria > Pseudomonadati > Bacteroidota > Bacteroidota bacterium. The sequence goes on along the minus strand of JADKHO010000003.1, from coordinate 88,657 downwards.
TGGTTAAACGTATGATGGTTTTCATCCCATTTTTTTCTCAAAGTTAACTCAAATCCTAATAGCGAATCGTAAAATTTTCTTTTACTTGTTCCTTTCTGAAAAATACAATACCCACAAAAAACAAATCGATTGTAACCTTCACTTGCGGATGTTGTTTAATGCAAGTCCATGCTTCTTCCATTTCAATACTCCAATGAATATCATCAAATACAAAAACGGTTTCGTTGCAACAAAACTTTAAGCATTCTTCAAAATAGGCAATTGTAGGAATCCGTCTATGGTTACCATCAAAAAAAACGAAATGCAATTTCTCTAGTTTTTGAATTGAATGGGATAAATTTTCTTCAAAGGTGCCTGGTAATACCTCCACATTTGAAAGCATTAATGCATTAAAATTTTGCTGAGCAATGCGCGCCAATTCAGTGCTTCCTTCCAAGCTAATAAACTGCGCTTGCTTGTGCGCAGAAGCCATATACATTCCACTTAATCCAAGTGATGTGCCCAATTCCAATATCGTGGAAGGCTGAAATTTATTTACAAGGCGAAATAACAAGCGTCCGTATTTTTTAGGTTTAGCGGAATGCATAGCCAACTCACTGATTTTTCGTTTCGAATTGTTAACACGAAGCGAGCCTGCGCCAAAATCCTGCATAAAAATAAGCGAATGATTTGCCAACATTTTTTCCCGAATCTTCTCAATTTTAGAAAAGCAATAGAATTCCTTTTCATCATAAATAACGGTGGTTACTAAATCATACACAAAGGGAGAATGCACGCCGTGTTCGTTTGTTGAACGGAAATAATAAAGCAGGTAACGAAAAAGCAGTTGCAGTTTTTTCATTTTGCGAAAATAGAGAAATGAGATTGAAAATTCATTTCATAAAAAAGAGCAGTTAATTTCGGTGATTCCAATTTCTCTTATATGGGTCCTTTTAACTTCTCGCAGAGGCTTTTCAGGTTTTCGGCTTTAGTTGAATTTTATTTTTATCTGCGCTTTTTCATTGGTGTTTTCTCACTTTTTGCTTGATCAAAAAGTAAGCAAAAAATCAAGGCTGATGAGTAATTGGCTAAAATTTGAATTAATTTTTACTCGCAACCCAAGCCGCTCGATAATATTCTGTTAAAAGAAAATACTTTCATTTCTCGCTCGTGGATTGCTTACACAGTGCCCGCGCATAAAAATGAATTCAAATTTCTTAACGCCAATTTCTCATAGGCCGGTCCTTTCCGGATTTTGATTTTGTTTTATGCGTTTCGTTTTAGGGTGATTTTGAATTGGATTTTTTTGAATGAGAAATGGCTGGCGACTGAAAAGCAAAAAAGGAGCAACGTTTTTAGCCTTGCTCCTTTCAAAATTAAAATGCTTTAGGTTAAAATTTAAACCCTACAGTAGTCAACACTGCACCCGATTGAATTTTATTTGTGCTGGCATGCACATAAGCAGGATCAAACATGTAATATTTTTCGCTGCTTTGTGAAAATTGATAGGCAACATCCAAATAAAATACTTCCATCTTATATCCTAAGCCAAATGAGTAGGTGCTACGACTGCCATCGTTAACATCGTTTTTGTATGGAGTACCATAGTAAGAGTATCCTGCGCGAATGCTAAAAGGATCAAAACGCCATTCGGTACCCACTCTAATATTTGAAGCGGAGGTATAGGATGTTTGAATCGTTTTATTTGCAGTTCTAAATTCATCTTTGCTGGCGTTGAGTTTTGCTTGAGCATAATTCACATATTCATAATCTGCGCTAATCACACCATGCTTACCGATAATAAATCCTATACTCCCAATGGCACGAAACGGGGTTGTTAAGGAGTAATCAAACATTCCTTCCGGTGAAGAATAGGTTTTTACTTTTCCGTAAGAGGGAAGAAATTCAGGTGTTTCAAAATACTTATAGGTGGCGGTAATGCTATCACTATAAATATCCGTCATGTTGTAATAAAGTGTTGGGGTGTGCACAGCTGCCCCAATTCTTAACCAATCAAATACCGAATAAATTGCACCCACTTTAAAATCAACACCACGGCCGGTTGTACTTAATTTTCGGTCCAACACAAATTTCTCCAAATCCATTCTATAAAGTGGAACATAAGTACCCGTTTTGGTAGTATCGTTATCACTTTCTTCGTACCTGGAATTTTCTTCGTATTTAATTTTTTGAATCCAATACTTGCGCCCAAGTATAGTTTGTTATTATAATTTGCACCAAACGAAAGTGCTGTTTCTCCCATAGAACCGGTAGTTTCAACCGACATTTTTTGGGTACCCTTTAAGTTATTGGTATTGGCAAAATACACGTTATTTTGGCCGGGGATGGTATCTATTAAATAAGTTTGGTAGGCAAGATCGGCCCCAAATTGATCGAGGTAATCGGGGCTTTTACCATTTGCTTCATCCACATATTGAAAAAGTTTTGACGATCCATCGGCATCCCCTTCAATGAAACTGCGGTTATGGAAATTGTTTTGTCGGTTGTAAGCAATCCCAAAGCTAAAGCTTTTCCACTCTGCATTTCCATCATTCTTAGCTTTTGGCACATTGATAATAAATGCAGCATTACCAAAATTCATATTAAACTTATTGTCTTTATTGCTGCTATTGTTGTAACTGCTGCTTGTTGTCCTATTAAATAGCGTGGGCGAAAAAGTTAAATCAGATTTTCTGTATAATGCAATGCCGGCGGGGTTCGAAGCTAAGGTACTAGCATCTGCCCCTAAGGCTCCAAATGCACCTCCCATCCCAACATATCGAGCAGTTCCACCATAAGTTATTTGAGAATAGCGTAACGCATCTACTTGATCTTGTGCTTTTACCTCACTTATCAATGCGGCAGCAACGCTTATTGTTATAACAAGTCTTTTCATAAATTCATTATTAAATTTAGTGAGCTTATCTTCTGCGGCCTCCACCATTTGAATTGCCTTCGCGTTGTGCCGGTGCAGAATTATTTTGTTGCATACGCGGAGCTTCTTGACGTGGTTGCTCAAAACGTTGCTCATTACGCGGTGCGGTTTGAGTTTCTTGACGCGGTGCGCTCTCAAATACATTTCTTCTGGGGCGTCCTTCATTTTGTGGCACCACAATTCTTGGAGGCTCCTCATTGCGTTTTATTTCATTGTTTGGACGCGTTCCATTTGCCGGATTGGAGCGTGGAGTTTCATAGGTTGGTTTTGTAGGTTCTTGGTTGTTATTACCATTTGCTCCATTATATCTTGGGCGACCTGTATTGCCTCCATTGTCATATACCGGCTCTTGATTCGCATTGGTTTTTGGAGTATTTGAATTGTTCCAATTTCCATTTGGTCGCACTCCCCCATTTGAATTGTTATTGGCCGGCTGAGTGGTTTCGGAATGAGTAGGTCTTCCATTGGATCCGTTTTCAGACTCAGAAGTTTTACCTTTTACAGGAGTTGATTCATCTTTAGTAGTCCAATTGTTTGGTCTTCCATTCGTTTCCGTCTCAATTATTTTACCTTTAACCGGAGTTTCATTTACTGCACCTTTTGGGGTAGAATAAGTTGGCCTGCCGGTGTTTTCATTTTCAAGTGTTCCTTTTGCAGGAGTTGCGGTACCGTTAGATTTTGGTGTACTATCAGAAGGTCTTCCGGTACTATTATTTGTTCCGATAGTTGCATCTTCTCTTTTTGGTCGTCCGGAATCCTCACCGTTCTTAATTGTATTAATATCTCTACCACGATCAACTGTAACAGCTCTTTCGAATTTGTCGCCAAAACTATCTGCGCCTCTTCCATGTGTTCCGGTGCCATTTGAAGCGGTACCATTGCGTGGGCCGTAATAGGTATTTTTATGTTCGTAGCTGTTGTAGTAATAATAGTTATTGCCATAAAAGCCATTATTAAAACCTTGATTGTAACCATCCCAATAGCCGTTTGCATAACCATTATTATATCCGTTCCAATATCCGCCATAACCAAAGGAATTGTATCCATATCCCATCCATGGATTATAGCCCCAACTGCTGTAGCCATAATATTGATAAGGTCTCCAAGGATTGTATCCCCATGAGCTTCCAATTACAATTGTTGATGTAGGGCTCCAAAAATTATAGCTGGAATAAATACTGGTGCCCCAGCAGGAAGGTTGATAATTATAGTAATAAGCATCGGTATAAAAGGGATCATAATATCCGAAATAAGAAGAATTGTGAAATCTTCTAATGCGCGATGAATAAGCATAATCATAATAATCATCGTAGTTGAACTGATCGTTGTTGTAATTATTGGTGATGTAAGTATTACCACCTTCTGTAGCAGTTGTTGTTGAAGTTGGTTTAGCATTTGGATCGTAGTAATCGTCGGAAGTTTGCGGAGTTGTATTCTCGGATGTGCTTTCGTTGTCGGAAGCTTTAGAATAGTTTTCAGCATTTGCCTTTTTAATTCTATTGGCCTCTGCAGCTGCAAGTTGAGCGGCTTTTTTATCGTCTATTTCCTTTTGCGCATCCTTGGATGAATAATAAATATCATCTGTATTATTTTTAACTGATTGATTGGTAGATGAGCAGGCACTTGCAAGAACTACAAGAGAAATTAAAAAATAATTATACGTTTTCATCTTTGGGATTTTTAAATTTATTATTCTGACTCTGAATTTTAGCAATGGTTTAAATTTTTACTTTTGCCGCTGCTGTTTATTTTCCAAGTAAAATTACAAATACTATACCAAACCAAAAATTAATATGAGTAAAGATTTTCCAACACGTGCCGAAAATTATTCGCAATGGTACAATGAATTGGTAGTTAAAGCTGATTTGGCTGAGAATTCGGCTGTTCGAGGATGCATGGTTATTAAACCTTACGGATTTTCTATTTGGGAAAAAATGCAAGCAGCCTTGGATAAGATGTTCAAAGATACCGGACACAGCAATGCATACTTTCCCTTGTTTATACCTAAGTCTTTTTTTAGTAAAGAAGCCAGTCATGTGGAAGGGTTTGCAAAAGAGTGCGCTGTAGTAACTCATTATCGCTTAAAGAACGGGCCGGATGGGACAATTATTGTGGATGAGGATGCGAAGTTGGAAGAAGAATTGATTATAAGACCTACTTCCGAAACTATTATTTGGAATACCTATAAGGGATGGATACAATCTTACCGCGATCTTCCGCTCTTAATAAATCAATGGGCGAATGTGGTGCGTTGGGAAATGCGTACACGTTTATTTTTGAGAACTGCTGAATTTCTTTGGCAAGAAGGGCATACTGCACATGCAACCGCTGACGAGGCAATATTTGAGACCAAGCAAATGCTAGATGTGTATGCGGATTTTGCGGAGGAATGGATGGCCATACCCGTCATTAAGGGTGTAAAAACAGCCAATGAACGTTTTGCCGGAGCTCTAGAAACCTATTGTATAGAAGCGTTGATGCAAGATGGAAAAGCACTGCAAGCAGGGACTTCGCATTTTTTAGGTCAAAATTTTGCAAAGGCTTTTGATGTTAAATTCACCGGTAAAGATGGAAAGCTGGACTATGTATGGGCCACCTCTTGGGGTGTTTCGACACGCTTAATGGGAGCATTGGTAATGAGCCACAGTGACGATGAAGGCCTCGTATTACCCCCAAAGCTTGCACCTATTCAAGTAGTGATTGTGCCCATTTATAAAGGCGATGAGCAATTGGCACAAATAAGTGCAGTTGCATTAAAATTAAAAAAAGCATTAGAGTTCAAAAATATTCGTGTAAAATACGACGATCGCGATACACAGCGACCAGGTTGGAAGTTTGCCGAATATGAATTTAAAGGAGTTCCAATTCGCATTGCAATTGGAGGACGTGATTTGGAGAACGGGACAGTAGAAATTGCACGCAGGGATACCAAAGAAAAAGAAACACTTCAACAAGCTGATTTAGAAAACAAGGTAGAGCATTTGTTAACTCAAATACAACATAATCTTTACCAAAAGGCCTTGGATTATAGGGATTCAATGATGCATCGTGTGGATAGTTATGCCGAATTTAAGGAGGTATTAGAATCAAAAGGAGGATTTGTGCTGGCACATTGGGATGGAACCACTGAAACAGAATTAAAAATTAAAGAAGAAACAAAAGCGACAATACGTTGCATACCTCTGAATAATCCTCTGGAAACTGGTCATTGCATTTTAACCGGGAAGCCATCAACCCAACGTGTTATGTTTGCAAAAGCCTATTGATTTGGAATATTTATTTGAATTTTAAAAGTAAAATATTATTTTTACGAGGCTTTGGACATATTTAACTAAAATTATGAAAAAACATCTACTCCTTATTTTATCTATATCGCTACTAACTTCTTGGAAAATAGACGCACAGAGTATTTCTAAAAAAGTAAATCTTGCACAGCATCTAGCGATACAAAATAATACTTCTGTTCCGTTTCAAAGAAATTGCGGAACTATGGAAAACCTCGCTTTTGAATTGCAAAAAGATCCTGCACTTCAAAAAAAGATGGAAAAAATGGAAGAGGAACTTCAAGAAGAAATAGCAGTTCATCAACAGCATGTTGGAAATAAAACAAGTACAGTTTACAAAATACCTGTAGTAGTGCATGTTGTATATAAAAGTGGCACAGAGAATGTAAGTGATGCTCAAATATATTCACAGATTGCTGCTCTAAATCGTGATTACAGAAAGCAGAATACCGATATCAGCCAAGTTCCGGCTGCTTTTGCTGCACTGGCTGCTGATGCAGAGATTGAATTTTGTTTGGCAAGTGTGGACCCTAATGGCATTGCAACCACAGGAATAACACGAACATTAACCAATAATACTCAAGGATTTGGAAACCCTACACCAAGTGTAAAAACTGCTCCTGATGGAGTTAGTCCATGGGATCCAAGCAGGTATATGAATATGTGGGTGTGCGACTTGCAAGGACAATTGCTGGGGTATGCTCAATTTCCGGGCACAGGTTCAGCCAGTACTGATGGAATAGTGATTGACTTTGCCTATTTTGGAACCATGGGTACAGCGACAGCACCTTTTGACAAAGGCAGAACAGCTACACATGAAGTTGGACATTATTTAAACTTACGCCACATATGGGGAGATGCCAATTGTGGCAATGACTTTGTGAACGATACTCCTACGCAGCAAGCTTCCAATGGGCAATGTCCTACATTTCCACATGTAACATGCAGCAACGGCCCTAATGGGGACATGTTCATGAATTATATGGATTATGTAGACGATGCCTGTATGTTTATGTTTTCGGAGGGGCAAAAAGCGCGCATGGTGGCTACCTTAACAGGCACGGGTTCCGGATCCAGAGCTAGTTTATTGACCAATACTAATGTTAATTGCAGTACACCATCACAAGTTTTATCGTGCGATACCATTGCAAATTTTACCGCTTCAACTCCATTAGCACTATACCGGCCTTCACATGTAGGCCAACCGGGCACCGGCTACTTATCCGGAACAAATAGTTGGGGAGACATTGGATTTGCCGAAAAATTCAATGCATTACAACCGCTTCAAAAAATATACGGGGCTCAAATCTTATTTGGCTATGGGTATGGTTTTTCGAATGCAACTTTGAATGCAAAAGTTTGGAAGGCCGATGGTGTGGGTGGAACACCGGGTACAACCCTGGCAACCAAGACATTGGTTTTGAGCGATATATTTGCGGATATAACTGCGGGCAACCCTACGAATGTTACGTTTACAAATCCAATTGCTATCAATTCCGGTTCTTATTTTATTGGTATTGAATTCAACAATAATACGATAGATACGATTGCACTTTATACCACCTCAAATGGGAGTGTAACTACCGGTAAAGCCTATGAAGGCTTGAGTGATGGAAGTTGGTATCCCTTTACAGATAATACCAATTCATGGGGCTTAAATCTTGGATTGGCAATAGCACCTGCACTTTGTATTGACTATACCGGAATTGCAACTTCAACACAAAATTCGGATGCCATACAGTTATTTCCTAATCCATCAAATGGAAATATTAGCCTAGCATCGGATGAATTTGCAACAGAAAAGGTGGATATTAAAGTGTTTAATTCAGTAGGCTCTTTGGTTTTAAATTTGGCGAATGTATCCGCAAATGGAAAACTTATAACTGTTGATTTATCAGGGTATCCGCAAGGTTTGTATATTTTTGAAATAGCAACTAAAGAGCATTCTTATACAAAAAGGCTGAACCTAATTCATTAAAACTAGACAGGGCTAACTGGTGTAAAAAAGAATAAAAAAAAACAGACAAAGATTTTTTTGTCAGAAAATAAAAATATTCTACATTTGCACTCCCTTTCAAAAAAGGGGAAATTTTGGCCCGTTCGTCTAGGGGTTAGGACGCCAGGTTTTCATCCTGGAAACAGGGGTTCGATTCCCCTACGGGCTACAGAGTAAATTAAAAGAGTTAATTGAAAATTGTTATTAGTAACACAATTAACATGAAACTAATAACAGAAACAAAAAAATAAAATGGCAAATCACAAATCGTCAATAAAAAGAATTCGCTCTAACGAAGCTAAAAAAGAAACGAATCGTTACCAAGCGAAAACTGCGCGTACAGCAATCAAGGCATTAAAAACAACAACAGATAAAAAAGAAGCTGCAAAAAAGCTACCTGAAGTTATTTCGATGGTAGATAAATTGGCAAAGAAAAATATCATCCACAAAAATAAAGCGGGAAATATTAAATCGAAGTTAACCAAGATGGTTGGTAAATTGTAATTCATTAGTTAGTAATAACTTAAAAAAGGTCTTCCTATTCGGAAGACCTTTTTTATTTTTATAATTTATCTTAGCGAAAGAAATAAGGGAGATATGAATAGAGAAGCAATGCCAATTTCGTTGTGGTCGGAGGCAGATAAACCACGGGAGAAGTTATTAGAGAAAGGACGCCACGTATTATCGGATGCAGAGTTAATTGGCATTTTACTGGGATCAGGAAGTAGGGACGAAAGCGCTGTTGCCCTTGCTAAGCGGATTTTAAGCAGTATTGATAATGATCTAAACGCATTAGGAAAGTTACAAGTATCGGACCTAACACAGTTTAAGGGAATGGGTGAAGCAAAAGCAATTACCGTAATAGCAGCGTTAGAATTGGGACGTAGAAGAAAGATACATGAGAGTCCCAAACGGATTAAAATTGTAAGTAGCAAAGATGCCTTTAACTACATAGCTGCAGAATTTGAAGATTTAACTCATGAAGAATTTTGGGTGCTTTTAGTTGACAGAAGCAACCACGTGTTACGGAAAATCAATATCAGCAAAGGAGGAGTTAGCGGAACAGTGGTAGATGCACGAATAATATTTAAGTTAGCGATTGAAAATTTAGCGAGTGGGCTCGTTCTGTGTCACAATCACCCATCAGGAAACTTAAAAGCAAGTGAAGACGATATAAGAATAACCCGGCGCTTAACAGAAGCTGGAAAACTATTTGAGATAAATGTTTTAGATCACCTCATTCTTGCAGGAAAAGAATTTTATAGTTTTGCAGACAATGGCCAACTGTAAATTAAACTGCCATTAACCTAATTAGCAGATGCTAAAAATCCTCACAATAATTGGGGCACGGCCTCAAATCATCAAGGCTGCAGCCTTAAGTCGCGCAATTCGAACGCATTTTGCCAGCCAGATGAAAGAAATTATTGTGCACACTGGCCAGCATTACGATGCAAGTATGTCGTTGGTGTTTTTTGATGAATTGGGTATTCCGAAACCGGATTACAATTTAAATGTGGGCAGCAATTCGCATGGCAAGCAAACGGCAGCGATGCTGGTGGGCATAGAAGAAATTTTAGATATAGAAAAGCCCAATTGCTTAGTTGTTTATGGCGATACCAATTCAACCTTAGCAGGAGCCTTAGCTGCAGCGAAAGTGCATGTTCCGGTTGTACATATTGAAGCAGGTTTGCGTTCCTTCAACAAAGCAATGCCGGAGGAAATTAACCGTATAGTTTGCGACCATGTTTCTACCCTGCTTTTTTCGCCTACCAAAGCAGGATATACTAATTTATTACGGGAAGGATTTAAAGAGTACAGCGATAAAATAGCCAATGCAGACCACCCCAAAATTTATCATTGCGGGGATGTAATGTATGATAATAGCCTTTATTTTGCTGAGCTATCTGAACAAAAAACCCGTGTTTTAGCTGATTTAAAACTGGAAAGGAATAATTACATTTTGGCTACTATTCACCGCAACAACAATACAGATGAGCCTTTGCGCCTAACTGCCATTTTTGAGGCATTTGTTGAAATAACGGCGCAGTTAAATATCACACTTGTGTTGCCAATTCATCCCAGAACATCAAAACTTTTGAAGCAAAATTTACGACCTGATGTGTATGCTAAAATTAGTGCAAACGAGCGCATTAAGTTGGTGCCACCGGTTTCATTTTTAGAAATGACAGCTTTAGAAAAAAACGCAAAATTAATTGTAACTGATTCCGGTGGTGTTCAGAAAGAAGCTTTCTTTTTTAAGAAGCCCTGTGTTATTTTGAGAGCGGAAACTGAGTGGGTGGAATTGGTTGAGTGCGGCGCTGCACAACTTGCGGATACTGACCATGCAAAAATAATAGCTTCTATTAATAAGTATTACGTAAAAAGCGATTTATCCTTCCCTCCCCTTTTTGGAGATGGGCAAGCCGCCGAGTTTATTTGCAAAGAGCTTTTGCAATTGTTCGAATCAACGCCCAAGAAAATAGTGGCTTAATAATACTTACACACGAAAATGATTCTCGTATACACGCCAAAGATAAATAATCGAATACGCTATATCTTTCGTTTAATTTTTACGGATGTATTGGGTGTTGATGTGTTGTTAACCGAAAATGTAAATGAATTTAAGCTCCACGAGGGAACTAAAATAAATTATTCGGGACATGCATTTGGGGATGAATTATTTTTCTTGTCGAAGCCATTTTTATCTGAAACAGGAATTAAGGATCAGGACATAACTGTTTTTGATTGGGATGGCACAAAAGCATTTTTTCCAACAAGCAGAACTTCCGCCTTTCCATTTGATCCGTTTGCTGCAAGTTTTACTTGGTGAGCCGTTATGAGGAATATTTACCTACCATTCATGACAAGCATAATCGATTTGAAGCCTTGGAAAGTCTGGCCTTTCAAAACAATTTTTTGCATCTGCCTTTGGTAAATATTTGGGCCGATAAAATTAAAAAACTCATATTATCGAAGTATACAGATGTTGAATTTCCTAAAAAGAAATTTAAGCATATTCCCACCATCGACATCGATAATGCCTACGCATTTAGGGAAAAAGGGTTTATTCGCACAATTGGCGCTTCACTTCGTTCATTGCTACATTTGGATTTGAAAGAGTTTATTGAACGTGGCAGAGCGGTCTTCGGATTTCAAACCGATCCGTATGATACCTATCAATTTCAATTAGACATTCATAAAAAGTATGGACTGCATCCAATTTACTTTTTCTTGTTTGCTGATTATGGATTAAATGACAAGAATGTTCCAACGCGTAGTCAACGATTCCGCTATTTGATTAAATCGATTGCAGATAATGCTGATGTTGGGATTCATCCCTCTTACAATTCCAATTTTAAGTTGGAAAAATTAGAAAAAGAAGTTCGTGGTTTATCTAAAGTTTTAAATCGAGAAATCGTAAGAAGCCGGCAGCATTTTTTAAAACTTACTTTCCCTGAAACGTATCGCAATTTGATGAATTTAGACATCAGCGACGATTATACTATGGGCTATGCTTCGGAAGTTGGGTTTCGAGCAAGTATTTGTAATAGCTTTAATTTTTATGATTTGGATTTAGAAATTGAAACCAAACTAAGGTTGCATCCCTTTCAGGTGATGGACGCTACGCTTAACTTTTACTTACAAATAAGTCCGGAAGAATCGCTTGAAAAGATTAAAAAAATAATTGATGAGGTTAAAAAAGTGGATGGTGAGTTTATAAGCTTGTGGCACAATGAAACATTGGCAGAATATAAGTTTTGGAAGGGATGGAGAATGGTTTATGAGGAAATGTTGAACTATGCGCATACTATTTAAGAACTAAAACAGTGATAAAATATTATTCGAATAAAGATATAGATTACACCAAATGGGACGATTGCATTCGCAAATCGTTTAATGGTAATATTTATGCATACACGTGGTATTTGGATATAGTATGCGAAGGATGGAATGCATTGGTGGAAGATGATTATAAGAGTGTAATGCCGCTTACCGGGAGAAAAAAATTAGGTATAAATTATTTATTCCAACCTCCCTTTACGCAGCAATTAGGGGTGTTTTCGGTGAACAAATTTTCTCAAGAAAAAGTAGAAGAATTTATAACTGCCATCCCATCTCGTTACAAATTAGTGGAGATAAATCTGAACAAGTATAACACCGTTGATGAAGGACAATTTAAGGTTAAACAAAATTTAACGCATGAACTTGATCTGATTAATTCGTATGTTAATTTACGAACTTATTATGCAGTTAACACTTTACGTAATATCACAAAAGCAACGAAAAAAGGACTGAGTGTTAATTACAAGGCCGACCCCTTAGAAATCATCAAACTATTTCGCAGGAATCGAGGAAAAGACATTAGCAACTTAAAAAGTAAGGAGTATAAGATTTTAAAAAACCTTATTGAATATTGTATAGCACGGGGCCATGGTGCAAGTTGGGGAGTATATACTGAAAAAAAGGACTTATGTGCGGGTGCTTTTTTTGTGCAGAGTAATAATAAAGTGATTTTTTTATTTTCGGCTACAAATGCAACAGCCAAGAAAAATGGGGCAATGCCTTTTTTGATAGACCATTTTATTCAGGAAAATGCACAACGCAGTCTTACTTTTGATTTTGAGGGGTCGAACGATAAAAACCTAGCGCGGTTTTACAAAAGTTTTGGCTCTAAAGAATGTAATTACTTGGGGATCAAAAAAAACAATTTGCCATTTCCCCTTAAGTTATTAAAGAAATAAGTTTTATTCCTCACGAATTAATTTCTACCTTCATAGCCACCTTTCATCACTAATAACAGCGCAGCTATGATACACATTTTAGGTAACGAAAACTCTATTTTCAACGAATTTATTTCTGAAATACGCGACGAGCAAATACAAAGCGACCGTATGCGATTTCGAAGAAACATGGAACGCATGGGTGAAATATTTGCATATGAAATCAGTAAAAAACTTAACTATGCTATAGAGGATGTGACCACATCACTTGGGGTTGCTAAAGTTCCAAAAATTGCTGAACAACCTGTAGTGGCAACAATTTTAAGAGCAGGATTGCCATTGCATTTAGGGATTTTAAATTATTTTGATCAAGCTGACAATGCATTTATATCGGCCTATCGAAAACACCATAAAGATGGAACATTTGATGTGCAGGTTGAATATTTATCGAGCCCTGATTTGGATGACCGTATTTTGATTCTTTGTGATCCAATGTTAGCTACCGGAACCTCGATGGTGCTTGCTTACAATGCGCTGTTAAAAAAAGGGAAACCTAAACATACGCACATCGTATCTGTTATTGCCAGTACAGAGGGAGTTAATTACGCTAAAATGCATTTACCTGAAAACGTTAGTTTATGGATGGGGGCAGTAGATGAAGAGCTTACTGCTCAATCTTACATTGTACCGGGATTGGGAGATGCAGGAGATTTGGCATTTGGAGTAAAATCCTGAAAAATATATGAATGATTGGGGAGAAATTATTTCGGTTTTTTTACTTAGTACAGTAAAATTTGTACTCGGAAGTGTACCGCTGGCATTGGGCTTTGGATTTTCATTTTTAAAATCATTACTTGTAACTACCGCCGGGGGATTTTTAGGAGTGTTTATTTTTGTGAATACAAGTGAATACATTTTGAATAGATGGCAAGAGCGAAAAAAAACAAAGAAGAAAATCACTCCCTTTAAAAAGAATTTTACACGGAAAAACAAACTTATTGTCCGCACAAAGCGAAGGTTTGGATTAACCGGAATCGCTTTATTGACGCCACTTTTGTTATCGATACCCATTGGAAGTTTTATTGCTTTGCGTTATTTTAAAAATAAGCATAAGGTATTAGTCTATCTATTTGGCTCAGTCATATTTTGGTCTGCTTCTTCTTATTATTTATATAAGCCCCTATTTGATGCCATTCAAAACTATTTTTTTTGACCTAGACCATACTCTTTGGGATTTTGAGACCAACTCGACACAGACATTGCTTGAAATTGTTGGAAAATTTCGCCTATTAGAAGTAGGATTAGTATCTGCCAATCAATTTATAAGTCGCTATAAACAAATAAATGATCAAATGTGGGACGATTACCGTAAGGGTTTAGTAGACAGAACTACCTTACGAAATACGCGTTTTCACAAAGCATTGTTGGAATTTAATATCGACAACTATGAGCTCTCTCTTGAAATGGGTGAATATTACATAAAAGAAAGTCCATTAAAGAAAAATTTGTTTCCACATGCCCTTGAAACGCTCGGTTATTTAAAAGAAAAATACGAGTTAAACATTATTACCAATGGCTTTAATGAGGTTCAATTTATTAAATTGGAGCATTCCGGTTTAGCTCCCTATTTTACACATGTTATAACCTCAGAAGCAGCCAATAGCAAAAAACCTGAACCAACCATTTTTGAATATGCCACCCAATTGGCAAATTCCAAATCGCACGAAAGTGTAATGATTGGGGATAGTTTGGAGCAAGATATAGTTGGTGCTCGAAATTATGGGATGACTCAAATTTTTTTCAATCCGGCTAAAATTAAGCATGATGTGGAAGTTACTTATGAGATTAGCTCATTAGATGAGTTGAAAGAAATTCTATAATTTTTTATACGTTCCCTTTGGAAAAAGAAAAAAGTCAAAATCCTTATGCAGTATTTACGGTACCTGAGTTTGTACCTTTTATTGGAGGCCGATTTTTTCTAACCATTGCAATACAAATGCAGAGTGTAATTGTTGGATGGCAAGTTTATGCACTCACAAAAGATGTTTTTGCTTTAGGGATGATTGGTTTAACCGAAGCTATTCCCTTTATAATCACTTCCTTTTTTTCGGGACATGTTGCAGATAGTTATGATCGCAGAAAAATTATTCGTTGGGCAACTTCCTTTTTCATGCTCGCTACCTTAGCTTTATTTTGCTTTAGCTTAAACGATTCTTCTTTTATAAAGGATAACGGGGTTGGTCCAATTTTCAGTGTTATTGTATTGGTTGGAATTACTAGAGGATTTTTATCGCCCGCAGTTCCATCCCTTTTAACCCAAATAGTACCCCGCAATTTATATACGAATTCAGCGACATGGAATACTACTGTATGGCATATCGGAGCTATCGCCGGACCTGCCATGGCCGGAATTATTTATGGCTATTTTGGTGGCAGTGTGGCTTATGGTATAAATGTGCTTTTTTTACTTTTATCGATTTTCTTCTTTTCATTCATAAGTTTTCGCCCATTGCCGGCTAAGCAGCAGCAAGAGTCGCTAAAGCAAAGTTTAATGGTTGGAATTAAATTTGTGTTTAGTCATCAAATTATTTTGGGAGCGCTTTCGCTTGATTTGTTTGCAGTTTTGTTTGGAGGAGCGGTGGCGATGTTGCCAGCTATTGCCGATACTGTTTTACACGTTGGACCGGAAGAGCTGGGAATTTTGCGTGCAGCTCCGGCAGCCGGGGCAGTGCTAATGGCGCTAATACTGGCTTACCATCCACCTATAAAAAATTCCGGTAAGAAATTACTACTTTCAGTAAGTGCATTTGGTGTTTTCACCATTTTGTTTGCACTTTCCACCAACTTTTACCTTTCCTTGTTTTTGCTGGTGCTTACGGGTGCATTTGACAATGTAAGCGTTGTGATTCGTCACACCATTTTGCAGCTCTTAACACCCAACGAAATGCGCGGTAGAGTTTCTTCCGTGAACAGTATTTTTATTGGTTCTTCAAACGAAATTGGGGCCTTTGAATCGGGAATTGCTGCTAGGGCAATGGGTTTAAAACCTTCGATTGTTTTTGGTGGGGTAATGACTTTAATGGTAGTAGCTTTAGTTGCAAAAGTTTCGCCCTCGCTGCGAAAACTGAGTTTAAATAAAATTAAATAGTCATATCAGCCGGTTAGTGACCTCTTGAAAACTCAAAATTATTACTAAGAATAGCGTATTGAGTTAGTTGCCCGTCGCTGTTGTATCGATTTTGGAGTTGTATCTTTTTACCGCTTACTTTTCCAACTAATTTTGCCCCAATCGCTGCAAAATCCCAACCGCTAATTTTTCGTTTCTTCTTAGCATCTTCGGCAGCAAGTTCATCAAGATTATCTTTTGACATTGCCTTTATTTTTTGTTCAGCCATTGATTTTATGGATATAAATGAAGTGGACGCATTTCCTGTTATCGGTGATTCAGTAACATTAGGAATAGCGGAGGATTCAGAAGCAGCCTCGTTTCTCTTTTCAACAATTGCAGCCATGGTTTGCTCCTGAGTAGAAATAGTTGAAAGACGCGATTCAGTAGAATCAACCTGCACCAGTGTTGACCTTTGAGGAACTGTTTGTTGGGTTATAGATGCCTTCGCCGTTTTATGCGGTAGTTTGTCTTGATTTGATGCAAAATGCTTAGGAGTATGTGCAATCACAATTTCCTCAACAGCATTCTTCCCTATTAGGTTAAACTGCTTAGCTCTTTGTTTTGAATCGTTTACATTTGATGCAAAGTGCGACTCATCAGAATTATTTCCTGAGTAAAAGCGGAGTAACAAAGGAATAGCTACTAGTAAAAGAAGCAGGGCAGCAATGGAAGAAATTCTATAAAAGAGAGGGATAATACGTCCTCGCTTTTTCAGCGAATCTCTATCTGAAAATTGCAAGAATAAATCAGGTTTAAGTATCGTTTTTTCAAATAAACCAAGCTCTTTTCTAAAGGAAATATTTTGAGCTAAAAATGCATCCAGTTCAGCAATTTCACTTTGAGATAAATCATTCTCAATTTTTCTCACTAAAAAATTACTTGCATTATTTTCGTTAATTAACGTAACTGGTGGTTTTTTTTTAAGTGCCTCCTTATTTGGAAATAGGTCGCTTGAAACAACTGTCAATGCAGATAACTCAACTCCTTCAAACTCTTCTTTTATATCCGGGTTTTGTTCTAAAAAAAGCAATAAATTGGCCACTTCCAATGGCGTTAATTTGCCATCGAGGTAATCGACTAAAAAAGTTTCGTAATTGGCCCTACTCAGTTTCATTTTCTATTAAATTATTGTATCTAAACTTCCAATATATTCCTTTAAAAACACTCGCGCTCGATAAATATATACCTTCACTTGGCTTTCGTTTAATCCTGTAATTTCTCCAATTTCAGCATAATTATATCCTTCATAATCACGCAACAAAATAACAGAACGTTGAATCTCCGGTAATTTATTTAGTGCCTCATTCAAAACTTCCTTTACATCATTAAAAGAATTTTTTGCTGTCAAGCCATCTGTATGTCCATCCTGCAATGGAGTTTGTTTTGTATCGCGCCTTACTTTATCAATCATGGTGCGGTATGCAGCCGTAAACATATACGACTTTGCATTGGTAGCCGGAAGTTCCGAAACTTTTAGCCAAAGTTTTTCATAGGTATCCTGCACAATATCCTTAGCCTTATCGCTATCCTTAATATTTTTAAGAATAAAACGATACAAGCTATCCGCATATAAATCCACACAGGAATTGAATTCGTTTACGGTCATTAAGAGTTCCGGTTTAATAGTGTGACGATTACAGGTAAGCGGAAGTTACAGGTAAAATTAAAAAAATTACCGGTCATGTCATTTCTCAAGCTAAAACCATTATGAATGATGGAATGCGTATAATTTTACGCAATCCCCATTTTCGAGAATGAGAAGATTGAGCTTCCTAATTTAGGTTTACCTACTCTTCATTGAGCTTAATCATTTATACCTGAAATAATGCAATACAACTCAATTATTCGGTAACCACAGCTCCGCCTTTGTATAATTGCTTTTGGTATTTAAGAGAGGGAGATCGCACAAACTCACCCAAACCAAGATTTGCCCACTTTTCGTCGATTGCCTTAATCGTTAACGGATTAGCAGCAATAATATTTGGCCAATCGCGGTGAAAATTATCGAATTCCTTTGTTTTGCGCGTGCCGTCAAATCCGATGTGTGAAATTTCGTTTTCGTTTAGTGCCTCTATAATAAAACTATCGCGCTTTGGATCGATGTTATTTGCGAAACGCCATATTGCATCAGCAATATCATTTGCATCCACAGTATGTTCCACATAAATGACAACCTTAATTGCTGAAAAATCAGGCATACTAAAAAGCTGTTGATTTAACTCCTTGATATGATTTTTTTTGTTTTTTTCAACGGCAACAAACACAACAGAAATTTCATGATTCAAAAGGGAATCATTTAAAGAAGAAATCTCAGGATACAGTGCTTTAATTTTGGGCACATCTAATTTCAAATCACCGAATAGTTTTTGAGTACCTGATCGCTTTTCCTCCTCAAATTTTGTGGTTGCATCCACACACATTTTTCCTCCAAAAGCAAACTTACTGCAGGAATGGTCGAGCACATCCATAGGGCCTTGGCTCAAATATATATCTTGTTGCGGATCGCAATTTTGGGAGATCGCTTTGGCCACTTCCGAGTAATTATGAATATTAATTTCCCCATCGGTAATAACCAAAATTTTATTGAACATCATTTGACCGGCGCCCCACATGGCATTCATAACTTTTTGAGCATGGCCTGCAAATTCCTTTTTAATTTTAACAATGGTAAGGTTGTGGAACACCCCTTCAATGGGCAATTCCATGTCGACAATTTCGGGTAGTAAAGTCATTTTAATTGGCGCCAGAAATATTCTTTCGGTTGCTTTTCCAATCCAAGCATCCTCTTGCGGCGGGATACCTACAATTGTGCTCGGATACACTGCATTTTTTTTATGTGTGATGCAGGTAACGTGAAATTTTGGATACCAATCGGCCAATGAATAATAACCGGTGTGATCGCCAAAAGGGCCTTCCCAAATAAGCTCATCTTCAGGATCAACATAGCCTTCAATAATAAAATCGGCATCTGCGGGAACATACATATCTTGTGTGATGCACTTCACTAATTCCACTTTTTTCTTTCGAAGGAATCCGGCAAGCATGTATTCATCCACATTGGGCGGCAGTGGTGCAGTAGCAGCGTAGGTATATACAGGATCTCCGCCAAGGGCAACAGCAACAGGCATTTTCTTTCCTAATTTCTTGTACTCATTAAAATGCCCTGCGCTCACTTTGTGTTTGTGCCAATGCATACCGGTTAAGGTAGGGCCGAATACCTGCATGCGATACATTCCCACGTTACGTATTCCACTTTCGGGATGCTTTGTATTGATAATGGGAAGCGTAACAAAAGGGCCACCATCTTCGGGCCAGCAGGTCATTACCGGAAGTTTTGTGATGTCAGGGCTTTCCATAATAACTTGTTGGCATTCTCCCCTTCCGCTGATTTGCTTGGGCATCCAAGAAGAAATTTGCCCTAACATAGGAAGCATTTTAAGTTTATCTAAAATGCCCTCTTTGGGACCGGATAGTTGATGGAAAAGGCTTTCAATTTCTTTGCTGATATCATCGAGGTTATCCACGCCAAGTGCCATACACATGCGCTTGTAGGAACCCATCGAATTGATTAGGACCGGAAAATCAGTACCGGTATTTTCAAACAGTAGCGCCTTGTTATTTTTTGATTTTGACAATCGATCGGTAATTTCGGCTATTTCGAGGTGTGGGTTTACGAATTCTTTTACTCGAATAAGTTCACCTTCGCGTTCGAGTGTATCGATAAAGTGTTGTAGATTTTTGTAAGGCATAGTATTTTAATTCGTTGTAAAAGTAACGATTCATTGCGCTTTATGTTTAATTATTAAAGAAAATCAAGCGAATTGGGATTTTTGGAGCCCTTTGAAAAGAATTTTTAGAAGGTTAAAATTAATTACTAAGTTGAAATTAATTTGGTCTAACAATCAAAAAATCAAGTATTGATTACAATCCCTTTCGAATGGGAAATACTTTATTGAGGATGCTGTTTCGCTGATGCATGGTACTGTATCGAAGTTGATTAGCTTCCCTAATATCTTCAACAGAATAAAATGCATTGGGATTATAGAGATTAATGAGGTTAATTATATTATCAACCTCCTTTCTTTTAAGTACAATAAAAATAAGTTTAACAGGTCCTCTAGCGCCTTGTCCATCGAGTATTGTAAGTCCAAAATTTGCTTGCTTAATTGTTTCAATCAATTTTTCGCAATCTTGATTGGTGATGATACGCATCACTTGATTTCCAATGGCCAATTTTTCTTCGATAGCTAGACCAAGATAAATTCCGGTGGCATAACCTCCTGCCCAAGCAATATAGCTGGTTACACTGTGAAGATTTTTCAATATTGAACTTATCGCGAAAAGCCAAATTAATACTTCAAAAAAACCAATGAAAGGAACAATGTGCTTTTTACCTTTTGAGGCAAGCACACTTCGCAGGGTGCCTAAGGTAACATCAGTCATACGTGCAAAAAAAATGATGAGCGGAAATATTACCCAATCATATAAATTGCCGCTAAAAAAATCACTTAATAACATTTTGAATAAAATCAGAAAATAAAATCAAGAATAAAAAAAACTGCAAACACTACACTTGCAATACCATTAGTGGTAAAAAAAGCTAGATTAAGTTTACTTAAATCGTCCACCTTTACTAAAGTATGCTGGTAAACTAATAGTGCAATAAATAAAGCCGCTCCGATCCAATAAAATGTTCCAAAATGTGCTTGAATACCGGCAAGTAGAATAAAAAATGTAGTTAGCAAATGAAAAACATTAGAAAGTTGAAGTGCATTTTTTTTTCCAAGCATCACAGGAATGGAGCGCAGGTTATTGGCTCTATCGAATTCTTCATCCTGCAAAGCATAAATAATATCGAAGCCACTCACCCAAAATAAAACTGCAAAAGAAAAGTAAAGTGGCAAGAATGCAAACTCACCGGTAACTGCGAGATAGGAACCAATAGGAGCAAGCGCAAGTCCGGCTCCCAAAATTAAGTGACATAGTGGGGTAAATCGCTTACTATAACTATACCCAAGAACTACCAGTAATGCAATGGGAGAAAGATAAAAGCAGAGTGGGTTAATTAAATAAGCTGCACCAATAAAAAGGATACAATTCACTACAACAAACGCCAGCGCTGCATTGGGCTGAATAATACCGGCTGGGATTTCACGCACAAAGGTACGTGGGTTTATTTTATCAATATGCCTATCAATGTAGCGATTAAAGGCCATGGCTGCACTTCGTGCAAAAACCATACAAACAACAACCAAGAGTAAAAGCTTTATGTTAATTGCTGCTTGAGTGCTTTGTGTACCCAGTAAAAATCCTATGAAAGCAAAAGGAAGAGCAAATATGGTATGACTGAATTTAATTAAAGATAAGTAATTTTGAACAGCAACTTTAGGCATTTGTAAAACTGAAAATGAGTTGCGAAATTAGCAAATTATGCGCTGATAATTTTTAAGTTTACATCCTATTAATTCATAAAAAGTGCACGAACACATCAGCAGCCTCCAAAATCCTAAGATTAAAAATATTGTAAAGCTCCAGAAAGCAAGTGAACGGAGGGAGCAAAATTTATTTATAATTGAAGGGGAACGCGAAATTAATTTGGCATTACAATCGGGAATAGCATTGCACTCTTACTTTTTATGTGCAGATTTTGGCAAACAAATTCCGGTTCTAGAT
Organism: Bacteroidota bacterium; assembly: GCA_016721765.1. Lineage (NCBI taxonomy): Bacteria > Pseudomonadati > Bacteroidota > Bacteroidota bacterium. The sequence goes on along the minus strand of JADKHO010000003.1, from coordinate 66,900 downwards.
AGCCAAGTAAGAACATTTACAGTGAATAAAGAGGTATTTCAAAAAATTGCTTATCGCGAACATTCGGATGGATGCTTGGCTTTAGCACATCCCAAAAATATAAGCCTAAAGCATCTAAAATTAAGTCCTACTCCATTTATAATTGTTTTAGAATCGGTTGAAAAACCCGGAAACCTCGGGGCTATTCTGCGCACTGCTGATGCCGCACAAGTAGATGCAGTAATCGTATGTGATCCCTTAACGGATATTTATAATCCAAATGTTGTTCGCTCAAGTGTTGGTTGTGTGTTTACCAATCAAGTTGTAGCATGCAGTTCGGCTGAAACTTTGCAATGGTTGAAAGCCAATGATATTACCAGCTATGCAGCCGCCTTAACAGCTGTGGAATATTATCAAGATGTAGATTTTAAAAAAGCTTCTGCCGTTGTGATGGGCACCGAAGCCGATGGTTTAAGTTCCTTGTGGTTAGAAGGTGCTGACAAGCAGATAAAAATCCCCATGCGCGGGAAAATTGATTCTCTAAATGTTTCTACAAGCTGCGCCGTTTTAGTGTTTGAAGCGATGCGACAGCGCAATTTTAATTCTTAATTGATGGGGTATTTTAAAACAATTTTAGCTATTGGACTTCTAATTTATGTTCAGGCATTTTCACAAAATGTGCTTAGTCCTGAAATTATGTTGAGTTTGAAACGACTTTCAGAACCATCGGTTTCGCCGGATGGTAAAACAATATTATATGTTGTGGAAACGATTGATTTGGAAAAAAACGGCGGAACAAAGGCTATTTTTTCTATTCCCATTGATGGTGGAATGCCACATCAACTTAGTTCAACTGAAGAGAATTCCTTTACACCACGTTGGTTGCCGAATGGGAAGCGGATCAACTATATTTCAGGGAAGAATGGACAATGGTATGAAATGGAAACAAGTGGTGATCCTAAAATTCAAGTAACAAATTCAAGTATTGGGATTGGTTCAATTTCTTATTCCGCCGATTCAACTGTTGTGATTTCTGCTGAAGTGGAGGGCTCAAACACACTTCAAGAGCTTTATCCTGATGTAAAAAAATCAAGTGCAAAAATTATTGACGATTTATTTTACCGGACTTGGAATCAATGGGATGACTCGCGTTTTCAGCACCTTTGGATTGCAAAAGGGAATAAGGGCCTATCGGACATCAATGCCTTTGAAGACATCCAAAAAAAAGAACCTTACGATGTTGAAGAATTTGATGTAAGCATAAGCGGGAAATACATTGCCTATTCGAGTAAAAAACTAAGTGGTAAGGAATTTGCAAAAAGTACTAATAATGATATTTATTTATACAACGTTGAAAGCAAAAGCACTTTAAATATTAGTGCAGGGATGCCGGGTTATGATTTACATCCAAAATTCAGCAGAGATGGTAAAAAATTATGTTGGACAAGTATGCCCACAAATGGGATTGAATTGGATGAAAGTAATTTAATGTGTTATGATTTAACTACAAAAAAGATAAATTATTACATTCAAAATTTAGGTGAGAACATTGATGTTTTTGAATGGAGTGCTGATAATCGCCTTATTTATTTTTTAAAAGAAACCGAAGGGACCGTTCAGTTGTATGCTTTGAATTGCGCTTCAAAAAAAATTAAGCAAATCACAAAAGGGAAGCAGGATTATACCTCGCTTGCTATTGCCGGAAATTATGCTGTGCTTTTAAAGACCAGTTTCATTTTGCCGGACGAGTTGGTTAAAATTAATTTACAAACAGGTGAAGAAACCCAATTAACCTTTACGAATAAAGCCACTCTTGATAAACTAAAATTTGGGCGGGAAGAAATTAATTGGATAAAAACCACTGACAACAAGCAGTTACAAACACTTGTATTTTACCCGCCTGATTTTGATTCAACAAAAAAATATCCGACAATCTTGTATTGTCAAGGTGGACCACAAGTGGGTATTTCGCAAGCATTTTCTTACCGATGGAATTTGCAATTGATGTGTGCAAAAGGTTACATAGTAGTAGCTCCAAATCGCAGAGGGGTTCCTGGTTTTGGCAAAGCGTGGAAGGATCAAATAAGTGAAGATTGGGGAGGGCAATCCATTCAAGATTATTTGAGTGCAATTGATTCGATTGCTAAACGGCCTTATGTGGATGTAACTCGCATAGCTGCGGTTGGAGCGAGTTATGGAGCGTATTCAGTGTATTGGTTGGAAGGACATAATGAGAGCCATCGTTTTAAGACGTTTATTGCGCATTGTGGCGTTTTTAATTTAGAGAGTTGGTATAGTACCACAGACCAAACATTTTTTGGCGACCATGAATTGGGGGGAAATTTTTGGATGCAACCTTTACCAAAAAGCTATGCGCAATTTTCACCTCAACATTTTGTAAAAAATTGGGATACACCCATACTTGTTATTCATAATGAAAAGGACTTTCGTGTTCCAGTCTCGGAGGGTATGCAAGCATTTGGGGTGGCTCAACTTAAAAACATTAAGAGTAGATTTTTATATTTTCCTGACGAAGGGCATTGGGTGCTAAAACCGCAAAATAGTTTGGTATGGCATCGTGAATTTTATCGCTGGTTAACAGAAACATTGAATTAAATTTAAACCAAAAATATACCTCACAATGGATACAAAAATTTTAGCTGAAGTTTACGAACGTGGAATTCATGCGCTTATAGCTGAATTGAAGCTGTATGCAGATGAGAAAACGATTTGGAATATTGAAAAAGAAATAAGTAACTCGGCAGGGAATTTATGTTTACATCTTATTGGAAACCTCAACCATTTTATTGGCAGTGTGCTCGGTAATACCGGATATGTGCGGAATCGAGATGCCGAATTTTCGAGCAAGAATATTCCCAGAACTGAATTGATTGCTACTTTGGAGCAGACCACTGATGTGGTTAAAAAAACACTCCTAAAACTGACTCCGGCCGATTTGGAAAAAGAATTCCCGCTTGAAATAATGGGAATGAAAAACGCAACCGCATTTTGGTTAGTACATTTTGCGTGTCATTTGAATTATCATTTAGGACAAATAAACTATCACCGCAGATTGATAACTCACTAAAAAAACATTTATTGTTTAAGATGAATAGACAACATAGTTATAAAACTAAAATTACCTGGACCGGAAACAACGGTGCCGGAACCATTTCGGCAAGAGATTATGAAAGAAGTCATCTTATAGAAGTTGCCGGCAAGGTTGCTATTATGGGTTCTTCTGACGCTCCTTTTCGCGGGGATGTGAGCAAGCACAATCCTGAAGATTTTTTGGTTTCGGCACTCTCCGCATGCCATATGCTTTGGTATTTGCATTTGTGTGCAGATGCCGGTGTGATTGTAACAGCATATATTGATTCAGCGCAAGGTTTAATGGAAGAAAAAAGTGGTGGAGGAGGAAACTTTGTGGAAGTTACTTTACATCCTGAAATTAAATTGAAAAATAAATCAATGCTTGAAAGAGCTGAAAAATTACATGAAGCAGCCAATAGCAAATGTTTTATTGCAAACTCATGCAACTTTCCGGTGAAGCATGCTGCCACTTATCATTTCGAAAATGAGTAGCTATATTCTTCCATTTTTGCTTTTATTTCAAATTGCCAGTTTCGCTCAAAGTATCGAAAATAGTAGCCATAGCACCACTGCATATATTAAGGCTGATGGCGCAATTGAGAACAGCAGTCATTCAACGATAGGTTATATTCGTAAGGAAGGAACAATTGAAAACAGCAGTCACAGCACCATCGGATATATTCGTTCTAATGGAAGCATTGAAAACAGCAGCCACTCTTCAGTTGGTTATGTGAAAAAGGATGGAACAATTGAAAATTCAAGCCATAGCACAATTGGATATGTGGGAAAAGATGGGACTGTAGAAAACAGCAGTCACACTACTATTGGCTATGCAAAATCGATTCAACTAGAATGGGTTGCAGTATGTTTTTTCTTTTTTAAATTTGATAAATAAGACTATACGATGAAAGTAGATTATATTGCTTTATCAATCCCTATTTTTTTCATATTGATTGGGATTGAATTAATCATAGCCTTTGTTACAAAGCGGAAACTCTATCGCTTTAATGATTCAATCACCAATATCAGTTTAGGAATAGGTCAGCAGGTAACCGGAATTTTCATGAAAACTGCTTTATTTTTTGGCTATCTCTATTTGTATAACCATTACCGAAATTGGACGATTTCCTCTACCCTACTCAATTGGATTTTACTTTTTTTAGCGGTTGATTTTTTTTATTATTGGTTTCATCGTTTAAGTCATGAGGTAAATGCAATGTGGGCTGCGCATATTGTGCATCACCAAAGTGAGGAGTATAATTTATCGGTAGCTCTACGTCAGAGTTGGTTCCAAAGTGCCTTTTCGTGGGTGTTTTATTTGCCCCTTGCGTTTCTAGGTTTTGATCCCATAATGTTTTTAACGATAAGCTCTTTTAATACGCTTTATCAATTTTGGATTCATACGCGGACAATAGGCCGTATGGGATTTCTGGAATGGGTATTAAACACACCTTCCCATCACCGTGTACACCATGGATCAAACCCTAAGTACATCGATAAAAACCATGCAGGAACCCTTATTATTTGGGATCGTATGTTTGGCACTTTTCAAGAAGAGGAAGAAGAAGTGGTTTACGGCATTACAAAACCACTCGAAAGTTGGAATCCTGTTTGGGCGAATTTTCATTATTGGAAAGAACTATTTAGTCTCGCTAAGCAAACCAGCTCCCTTACTAATAAGGTAAAATTATTTTTAAAGCCACCGGGTTGGAAACCTGCAGACCTAGGTGGTCAAGAGTATCCCAAAGAAGTGAATTTGGATGCGTATAAAAAGTATGATCTCCAGCCCAACCAAAATACTTGGAATTTATATGTACTTTATTTATTTGTTGTGTGTTTAACTGTTGCCACCATGCTACTTTTTAAGCAAAAATACCTGAGCAACACAGAGTTGATTGCTGGAAGCGTATTTTCCATTTTCACCCTTATCAATTGCGGTGGGATTTTGGAAAATAAACAGTGGATCAAAGCCGCTGAGTTAGCGCGTATTATTTATTTACCGCTTGCAACACTCTTGTTTTCAAAACAAAGTTCATTTCAGTTGATTTTGATTTCAGGATGTTTTATTAGTGCATTTTCATTTATCCTTTTTGCTTATTTGCAGAAACAAAAAAACAAAGTAAGTACTAATGGATAGAACTAATTTCAGCTATTTGTTTCTATTGCTTTCCCTTTTATACTTGGGCGTAGAATTTTTAAATCTGAACGAAATCAGGTATTTCACGAAACCACTACTTTTGATTTCTTTGTCGTTCTATTTTTATCAATCCACTAAAAAAAGCAGAAATAGGTTTTCCCTATTTGTTCAATGTGGACTCTTTTTCTCCCTTTTGGGTGATGTGGCATTGCTTTTTACAGCTGTGCATGAAGCATACTTTATATTGGGATTGCTTCTCTTTTTAGTCGCCCACATATGTTATATAATTGCTTTTAGGAATTTTTTAAAACACACTCAAATCAACTATACGCGTGCACAAATAATTTTATTTACACTACCGTATATCGTTGTTTCGGGAATTGTATTTTATACTTTAAGCAGTCGTTTGGGTGCATTATTCTATCCGGTATTGTGTTATGTGAGTGTAATAACAGGAATGGGCATAGCAAGTGCCATGAGATACAACAGTGTAAGCAAAATGAGTTTCTCATTAATCCTGAGCGGTGCAATTTGCTTTATGCTTTCGGATACTTTGTTGGCTTTTAATAAGTTTTACGCACCCTTTAATTTTGCCGGAATTTCAATAATGGCGAGTTATATTTTAGCGCAGTACCTGATTGTTGAAGGGAGTATTGCTGAACTTAAAAGTGAAATTAAATAATACCTTCTTTTAATAAATCATGAAGGTGCACAAAACCAGCGTATTTTCCTTGGTTGGTAACAATTAGTTGAGAGATATTATTAGATTGAAGGACTTGTAATGCGGAGATTGCCAGTTCATGCATTTCAATTTTCTTCGGATTGGGATTCATGATATCCGAAGCCTTTAAGTTATTGAAAGATTCAGTTTTTTCGAGCATTCTTCTTAAATCACCATCGGTAATAACACCTGCAAGTTCACCATTATTCAGTACAGCAGTTGCTCCCAATCGTTTGGAAGATATTTCCATAATGATAGATTTTATAGAATCATCAAGATTTACTTGAGGTTTAGCATTTTGGGTACTTATATCTTCAACTTTGAGGTAAAGTTTTTTTCCTAGGGCTCCACCGGGGTGAAACTTAGCAAAGTCGTTGCTTGAAAAATCCCGGCACTCAAGCAGGCAAACGGCTAATGCATCGCCCATAGCCAATTGAGCGGTTGTGCTGGAGGTAGGTGCTAAATTATTTGGACATGCTTCCTTTTCAACAAAGGTATTCAAGACAAAATCGGCTTGCTTTGCTAAAAATGAATCTGGGTTACCGACTAGAGCTATAAGCTTATTACCACCTTGTTTAAGCAGCGGAACAAGTACTTTTATTTCAGGGGTATTACCACTTTTAGAAATACAAATAAGTACATCCTCCTTACTGATGGTGCCCAAATCGCCATGAATAGCATCGGCAGCGTGCATAAAAGAAGCGGGTGTGCCTGTGGAATTAAGTGTGGCAACAATTTTTTGCGCAATTATGGCACTTTTACCAATTCCTGTAACAATAACCCTCCCTTTTGAATCAAAAATCAATTCCACACTTTTCACAAAATCATCGCCAACAAAATGGCTTAAATTTAATATGGCGTCAGCTTCTATTTTCAGCGTTGATAGGGCAAGTTCCTTAATTTTATCGGGTGATTTCACAAGTAGAGAGAAAAGTTAAAAAAACAACTATTATTAACGTACAATTCAAAATATTTTATTATATCTTTACACAAATGTATTACTAAAAATATAAATTAAATTTTTAAAATGTTAGCAGTTGAATCATCGTTATTGGACAACCTTCAAAGGTATTTTGGGTTCGATAGTTTTAAAGGGGACCAGGAAGCCATTATCAATAACGTATTAGATGGAAAAGACACATTTGTAATTATGCCAACCGGAGGCGGCAAGAGTATGTGCTACCAATTACCCGCCTTGATGAGCCAAGGAACCGCAATCGTAATTTCCCCGCTTATCGCTTTAATGAAAAATCAGGTGGATGCCATGCGTAATTTTGGGAGTGAAGATGGTATTGCACATTTCTTAAATTCGTCACTTAATAAAACAGAAATAGCTCAGGTTAAAAAGGACATTACCGCAGGAAAAACTAAATTGCTTTATGTAGCCCCTGAATCTCTAACAAAGGAAGAGAATGTTACCTTTTTAAAAGACATTAATATATCCTTTTTCGCCATTGATGAAGCACATTGTATTTCGGAATGGGGGCATGATTTTAGACCAGAATACAGACGCTTACGCCCAATTATTGAGCAAATAGGTACGGTGCCCATTATGGCACTCACTGCTACCGCTACTCCAAAAGTTCAGCAGGATATACAAAAGAACTTAGGGATGAGCGAAGCCAATGTATTTAAATCATCCTTTAACCGTAAAAATTTATATTACGAGGTACGACCAAAGGTGAATGTGATAAAAGAAATTATCAAATACATTAAATCTCAAAACGGAAAATCCGGGATTGTATATTGTTTGAGTCGAAAGAAAGTGGAAGAGATTGCTGAAACCTTGAAAGTAAATGGAATTAAAGCAATGCCTTACCATGCAGGCTTAGAAGCAAATGTACGGGCTAAAACACAGGACGATTTTTTGATGGAGGAAATTGATGTAATTGTTGCCACTATTGCTTTTGGTATGGGAATAGACAAGCCGGATGTGCGCTTTGTAATTCATCACGATATTCCTAAAAGTTTAGAAGGTTATTACCAAGAAACCGGACGTGCCGGACGCGACGGAGGAGAAGGTAACTGTGTAGTTTTTTACAGCTATGACGATATTGTAAAGTTGGAAAAATTCATGAAAGGCAAACCGGTTGCCGAACAAGAAATTGGGAAACAGCTTTTAATTGAAACGGTTGGATATGCGGAGACTGCAAGTTGTCGGCGAAAAGTGTTGCTTCATTATTTTGGAGAAGAATATCCGCAAGATAATTGCGGAGGCAAATGCGATAATTGTTTGCACCCTAAACAGCGTTTTGAAGGTGAAGAAAGTATTTGTATGGTATTGGATACCGTTCTTGAGATAAAAGAAAAATTTAAAGCTAAACATGTTGCACAAGTTTTGTGTGGCATTTCAACCGCACAAACCAAATCCTATAAGCATGAGAAATTGGAAGTATTTGGAAAGGGTTCCGAGTACGATGAAAAATACTGGACAGCAGTAATACGTCAATCTATCATTAATGGATTTTTGTTGAAAGATATTGAGAATTATGGCTTGTTGAGATTAAGCGATAAGGGAAAAGAATACCTCGAAAAACCCTATTCGATGATGCTTACAAAGGATGTGGATTATGATGCAATTGCCGAAGAAGATGATATTGCAATAGCCGGAGGTGCAGGTAAAACTGCTGCGGCAGATGAAACGCTTTTTGCGATGTTAAAAGATTTGCGAAAGAAAATTGCAAAGCAAAAAAATGTACCTCCTTTTGTTGTATTTCAAGATCCATCCTTAGAGGATATGGCTATACAATATCCCATTACCATGGATGAGATGAAACAAATTATTGGCGTTGGTCAAGGAAAAGCGCTACGGTTTGGAAAAGAGTTTGTTGATGTAATTAAAAAATATGTCGATGAAAATGAAATAGATCGCCCGATGGATATGGTGGTGAAATCGGTTGTAAATAAATCAGGGCTAAAAGTTTATTTGATTCAGAACATTGATCGCAAAATTCCATTTCAGGATTTAGCAAAAGCCAAAGGAATTTCTTTAGGTGAGGTAATTAATGAAATTGAAAGCATCGTTAGTAGTGGTACCAAAGTGAATATTGATTATTATATAGATGATACCATTGATGACGATAAACAAGAAGAGGTATTTGATTATTTTAAAACAGCCGAAACAGATTCAGTTGATGCTGCATTGAAGGAATTGGGTGAAGAAGATTATACCGAGGAGGAAATTCGATTGATGCGTATTAAATTTATTTCGGAAATGGGGAATTAAACCCATTAATATTTTAAAAAAGCTTGTCATTAATTCGTTAGTGACAAGCTTTTTTATTGCATTTGTTTTGTGAAGCCAATTCCAAAATTTCTATCCTAAATTCATTTCCTAGATTCTCGAAATTCTCGCTAATTTTACCGGAATAATTTTCAGCAGCATGTTTACTCGCACAACAGAAAGTGATTCGGCCTATCGACATTTGGAAAAAATGTCGATTCGCGAATTATTGATTAATATAAATTCGGAAGACAAAACTGTGCCCCAAGCAGTTGACCAGGCAATTCCACAAATAGAAAATTTAGTAAGCGCTATTTTACCCAAAATGCGAAATGGAGGCCGATTGTTTTATATAGGTGCCGGAACAAGCGGAAGACTTGGAATTGTGGATGCTTCAGAATGCCCTCCTACATTTGGTGTTGAACAAGGATTGGTTATTGGCATTATCGCCGGAGGTGATGCAGCCATTCGCAAAGCAGTTGAATTTGCTGAGGATGATATATCCCAAGGTTGGAAAGATTTGAAAAATTACTCCATTACCGAAAACGATGTTGTTATCGGAATTGCAGCTTCCGGTACAACACCTTATGTTATTGGCGCACTTAAAAGTTGTAATGAGCAAAATATTATTACCGGTGCAATTACTTGCAATAAAAATTCACCGCTTGCACAAACAGCAAAATTTCCGGTTGAAGTAGTAGTAGGACCGGAATTTGTAACAGGTAGTACGCGCATGAAGTCGGGAACCGCTCAAAAATTAGTTTTAAATATGATTAGTACATCGGTTATGATACAGCTTGGTAGGGTGAAAGGAAATAAAATGGTGGACATGCAACTTAGCAACAACAAGCTAATTGATCGTGGTATAAAAATGATAATGAGTGAATTGCAAATCGCTGCGCAAGAAGCTGAAGCATTATTGGAAAAGTATGGCAATGTTAGAAATGCCGTAGAAAACTATCGAAAATAATTGTCATGCAGGACATTGAACCCTACTACAATTGGCGCCATATTTATATCGCATCGGAAGATGAATTATCCCCTTTTTATGAACGGGAGTATAGTGAATTTGAATACACTAATCACATTTATGATTTTGCCATTCATCCTCAGTGGGACGACATAGGCTCGGAAACACTTTTTATTAAAATTTTAATTGCAGATTATGAAGAAGGGTACGCCATTATTGAGTTGATTGGGGAATGGAACGATTGTATAAATAATGATATTATGTTTTTAAAACGTGATATCATTGATAGTATGCTTCCTGAGGGGATAAACAAATTTATTTTAATCGGCGAGAATGTGTTGAATTTTCATGCAAGTGATGATAGCTATTATGAAGAATGGTATGAAGATCTTGACGATGGTTGGATTGCATTTTTGAATTTCAGGGAGCATGTAATTAGAGAGTTTGAAAATAATAATATTGATTATTATGTATTATGTGGCGGCCGATTAAATAATTTAGGCTGGCGCACCTATAATCCCACTCAACTTTATAACACAGTAGATTCGATGGTTGCTAAACGAATTGGAAATTAATTATTTACTTTTTATACTTGTAAGATAAATAACAAGAAATGAAATTTAAGCATTCATTAATCACATCTGCACTCCTTGCCTTTTTATTGCTCATAATTGGTATACGATGCAAAGATGAGCCAGTAATTCCAGATTCGCCTGCAATTAAATTTTCGGACGAAGTGTTACCCATAATTATTGGCAATTGCACTGCAAGTGGATGTCATGGAAATTACAATCCGCAACAATTTTTATTGAATAGTTACACAGATGTTATGACACATGGTGAAGTGAAAGCTAAAAACGCAAGAGGTAGTAAACTTTATACTGTTATTACTTCCAATAAGGAAGACGAGAAAATGCCTCGAAAACCCAATCCTGATTTAACAGAAAAACAAATAGAAATAATTTATTTATGGATTATGCAAGGAGCTAAAAATAATTAAACCATGAAAAAAACACTCCTAATTTTCACATTGAGTGGGCTATTTCTAAGCTCCTGTTACTATAATAATCTAACTGAAATTCATCCCGGTGAAGGTTTATCGCTGGAATGTGATAGTAATGCAGCAAACATTACATTTCAAAAAACAATTCAACCCATATTGCTTGCTAATTGCGGCACCAACAACTCCTGTCATAATTCAACCAGTAGCAACCCACATTTTGATACGTATGAGGGTGTGAAATTAGTAGCCGCTGATGGTAGACTCGTAAAAGCCATCAATTGGCAATCAGGTGCTTCCCCCATGCCCAAAAGCAGTAATACGAAACTTCCGCGATGTGCTCGCGCCCAAATAGAATTATGGGTGCAAAATGGGTTTCCGAATAATTAATACGCTACAAAAATCATCCATTCAGAATTCATTTTTACCCTTTGGGAATAATTTATTTGAATAATTGGGTTGCCTTACGAACTTTGTAACGGTTCGTAGAAAAGATGATTCCCGAGTCCGTTTAACTTTATTAAGCAGGCTTGAATTTTCGTTTTCATGAACTCTATTCACAGTGAAACCATCAATTCTTTTTGAATGAGTAATTTCTACCTAGATTGCGCTATCATTAATTCCTTAACGCTTCCTACAACCCCCGCTTCAGTTCTGGAGCAATTAAAATCAGATATAAAAACTAAAACCTATTTAAAGGGCGAATATATTTTTATTTCTGATCAGGAAATTCAAGCTGTTGTAGGAATAAATTCTGGTTTAGCCAAGTTGTACTTTATGGATCACTTTGGAAATGAATTTACTTTAAAAATATTAGCATCAGGAGATATTATAGGGCATCGTCAGATTTTGGATAATGAAAAATTTAATGGTTATATTCAAGTAATTGAAGATGCTGAGGTGTGCATGCTTTCAAAAAATATGTTTTTAAAGTTGCTTGATGAAGATATTAGCATAAATAAAAAACTGATTGAAAAATTATGTGCTGATTTGCGCCTAGCCAAAGATATTATAGCCAATTTATCGCTGAAAGATGTAAAACATCGTATTTGTTCTATTCTAGTAAAACTTCACAAACAATTTAGTGTTCCCGGATCTGATGATATTAATGCAGAATTAAGTAGAGAAGATTTTGCTAAGTTGGTTGGAGTTGCAAGAGAATCGCTTTCAAGAAGTTTAAGCGAGCTTGTACTTGAAAAAGTAATATTTATCGAAAAGAAAAGAATCAAAATTTTAGATTGGGCTAGACTAATTCAGCTCTCAAAAATCTAATTTGACCTCCCTCCATTTTTGTTTCACGCTTTAGATTTTCTTACAACTTTGATTGGTACTTTGGTCAAAAAAATCATGTATGAATTATTTACAATAATTCATACATGAAAATAATTTTGCATTAAGCCTTACTCTTCTTCATATTAATTTTCATCAAATTTAACCCTTAAGTTTGGTTCTTCAATAATCAAATTAATTTATAATTAGCTTGCTTGTATACTTGCCGAACTCTGAAGTTCCTATTACTTGGTAAATGCCAACATTCAACTTAGTTTCTGTTCTAATTTTAATTTCAGCAAATCCTGTTTCATCTGTAATAGCTATTTCAGTAAAGAGCAATTTTCCTAGCATATCAAACAGTTGCACAGTAACATTGGCTTTTTGTGGCATTTGAATTCTTAAATTTATATTATCAATGTCTGTTGGATTGGGGAAAATTTTAAATTCTTCGACATTATTCATTTTATTTTTTTCAGCAACTATAGGCGCCATTCGATTTGATGAGCTTGTAGTTAGCGAGTCTACATTGGCGGCCATTCGAGCGGCTACTTGTGTTGGAGTTGTAACGAAAAAAGAGGAATTCGAAAACAAGCTGTTACCTGAACTACAAATGGTTTGCACTTGAAATTCATAGTTCGTATTAGCGCTGAGTGATGTTATATTCTTATTGGTAAAACTTGTTGTTTTATTTGACCATGCACTTGTTCCCACTTTCCTATACTGCACTTTATAACTTGATGCACCGTTAACTGGAAGCCAATTTAAAGTTACCGAATTTAACGCCACATTCGTCTCAAATAATCCGGTAGGAACCCCACAGCTAGTAGCATTGCTTTGAGTGCTTATCAGAGCTATTGCTGAATATGCGCTTGTTCCGTTCGAACAAACAGCAGCAACTTGAAATTCATAATCTGTAGCGGTTGCCAAAGAAGCAATATTTTTAAAGGCTGTTGAAGTAGTTATGGTTGTCCAAGTAGACGACGAAGTTTTTCGATACTGAACTTTATAGGAACTCGCACCTGGCACAGGGCTCCAATTTATAGTAAATGACGTTGTAGTAGCAGCTGAAGCAGTAACATTTGTAGGGCTTCCACAAGCTGTCGGAAGTGTTGTGAAAAATCCTGATGCAGAAAAAGGACTAGCATTGGTAGCACTACATTTTGTTTGAACCTGAAATTCGTATAAGGTATTTTCCAGTAGTGCTAAAACAGATTTAGAACTGCCCGTGCTACTTGTTGTTAACCATGCTGCTGTGCCTACAACTCGATATTGTATTGTGTATCCACTAACTCCCGTAATTGCAGTCCATTTTAAAGTTGCCGAATTGCTTTTAACAGCACTAGTCGCTAAACCGATTGGAGCAGTGCAAGTTGGAGCTAAGGTTGAAAAGAGATAGGAGCCGGAGAAGGCACTTGATCCAAGCGGACAAGTAGTTTTAACTTGATATTCATAAATAGAAGATACAACTAAACCAACAATCGATTTTGAAGCAGAAGTACTTGTACTGCTAGTCCATGCGGTTGCACCCACTTTTCGATATTGAATCGAGTAGCTGCTTGCACCAGAAACAGCTGTCCAACTCAAAGCTGCCGACACGCTCGTTATAGCTGTTGCATTTAATCCCACAGGCACCGCGCAAGAGGAGGTTCCTGTTGTAGAAAATACTACGCTAGCCGAATACGCACTTGTTGAACTAATGCAAGATGATTTAACTTGAAATTCGTAAGTTGTTGCGGGAGATAATCCGGTAAGCGATAGTGTTGTGCCGCTTGCTGCCAAAGATGCTGACCAAGCATTCGTCCCTGAAACTCTGTATTGCACTATATATCCTAGTCCGGAAGTAATACCTGTCCATTTTAACAAAGCCGAGGAAGCAGTTATTGAAGCTGCCGAAATATTTGATGGAGGATTACAAAATGTTCCGGTTGAGTAGTTTCCATTGTGTGGCATACCTGAATAACGGTACCACTGATAACCAACCAAATTCAATTTAGTTTTCCATGCACCTGTTTCAGCAGTAAAACGTGGTAAAAAATAATTATTGTAAACGCTCTTTTCGCTGTGCGGACCGGAGGGCACTTTAGTTAGCCAATCGCCCAAAAAATTACCGCCCGGGGAATAGCTTGCAAAAATCGGGACAATTTGTAAGGTCTTTGATGTTGAACCAAAATAAGAAAATAGTGTTTTAACATCAGAGTAAATGTTACTAATGGAGGATGTATAATTGTCGCATAACAAAAGATCAACTGTGTTGGCAATAAATTTACATTGGCCTTGATTCGGATTTCCAACATAGGTGGCACATCTAATACCGTCGTGTAAGGCCAGTGAATCCAAACTTTTTAGCATTTTTTTATAATACTTAAAAGCTCCTGCAGTATCACAATTATAACCTTTTGGCGATAAATAAGTTGTACAGTAATAACCATTATTGGCAGCTGATACAGGGCTTGTAGAATGTGAATTCCAAAATTCAAATTCGAGGTAATAGTAATTGAAACGTTCATTAGAATCCAATCGAGAACGATTGTAAGGTGCAATTAAGGTATTAAATGTATCAAAGCTTTCACTTGATGCAAGCACATTTTTTATTCCGAATTGAGTTCTTGCTCTTTTCAGAAAATTAGCCAGTATGGTATTTTTTGTATTCGAAGGTGTAGCACTTATTACGTTCGACATTCGATAACAAATAATAGAATTAAAAGAACTGTCCTTTAGGTAATTTAGTAAACTATCTTCTTTCACAACATTTCCTAGGATGCCATCAAAGGAATCAATGTAAATACCTTTATATGCCGGCGTTTGCGCTTTTATACTTGAGAACATCAAGATAGTTACCACAACACACAAGGAAGCTTTAATGAATTTTTTCATTTCGTTTAGATTTATAAGGGGTTAATTAAATGTATGTGATAGTGTTTTTTTACAGGTGGGAAAAGGTATTTGTTCAAAAACAGTGCAAGGGTAGTTCAATTTAAAGCCCATTAAAATATTTAATTACTGAACAAGGGAATTCTTGATTTAAATAGGCAATATTTGGATATGTAGTAAAATCAATAGCTACAGAACATTAATTAACAACATGCTGTTAATAAACCAAACGAAAAAACATTCAAAAATTACTCCATCCAACATTATAATGAGTTCATCTGTTTATTTTGTTTGCTAAACGTTATTTGTTTAAACTTTTGTTGTTGCAACATGATTTATTGAAATAATTTTACTGAATTGTATACATTTGCAAAGCTTCTGAATTCGGCGTCCCTGTGATGTTTATCACAGGTGTTAGTGAATGGAAGAATTAATACCAACTCAACTAAATAAATTTCCTGTTGAGCATTTTAAACTAAATAATAACTACCCAGCTTCATTGTTTTGCAGTAGAAATCAACTAGAAAATTTGATTTTAAAAAGAAAACTAAGTCTAACCTGTAAAACAAATCAACATGAAACTTAAAAGATTTTACCCACTCGCAATTTTTATTGGAGTAGCTGCAATAGCCACTGCTGATATTTTATCTGATAATGGTAAAGCCGGAAAAACCGGTTCGCCGGGAGAAACAAGTTGTACCAATTGCCATAACTCATACGCTGTAAACTCAGGTGGTGGCTCAATCACCATTAGTTCATCTAACATGACTAACTGGCAATATATACCTGGCCAAGTGTATCATATTAATGTAACTGTAGCAAGAGCGGCAAATTCACTTTTCGGGGTTGGATTTGAAGCATTAAAAGCAAGCGGTAACACGCCGGCAGGAACATTTACAATTACCACATCCGGCTCCACAGGTATTAAAAGTGCAACTATTGGGGGTGTGGTAAGACCCAATATTGTACATAAATTAAATGGAGGAATTGGCAATGGAAGCAAAGTGTTTAGTTTTGATTGGGTAGCGCCATCCACGAATGTAGGCAATATTATTTTTTATGCTGCCGGAGATGCTTGTAACAATGATGGTAACGAAAGTGGTGATTATGTTTATACCACAACCCAAACTATTACACCTGCATCCACTACAGGAATTACGAATGTGATGAGTGAAAACGGATTATTAAAAGTATACCCCAATCCAGCACACAGTGAAATTACAGTTGATTACACTTTAAATAGCCCTTCACAAGTACAAATTTCTATTTTAAATTTGGGTGGTCAAAGAATACTGTCACTTTTAAATGAAACGCAATTTGGCGGATTTTACACGGAACAATTTAATTTAGGAAATCAACTTCCTAAAGGTGTTTACTTGGTGTCTTTAGAATCATCAGGAGAACGCAAACTAAAAAAACTTATCATCCAATAAATTAACTAACCTAAAACAAAAAAACATGTATACACTTCCTTCGAAGCAAACCAGTTTTGATTCCACAAAGAAAATTATTTTGGGAGTTCTGGTATTGATACTTTTAGCTATACTAAGTTCTTGTGAGAACAATCATGTAGAAGAGGCGCTGCCGGCCGGAGCAGTTAATCCATGCGATACTGCTGTAGTAAAATTTAATAGTGATATAGTACCGATTCTTACCGCCAAATGTGCCACAACTGGCTGTCATGATGGTTCAAATGATCCAGAATTAACAGCAAATATGTTTGCTAATCTTCAAACATCAATTGGTAGTGGAACATTTAAAACAAAAGTGTTAGATGAGCGTTCAATGCCAGAGAGTGGTTCTACTCCCTTAACTTCAGCTGAGTATTTAAAAATAAAATGCTGGTATGAAAACGGACATTCAGATAACTAAAATTATTAACTATATTTCGAATTTCTTTAAAGCTAAAACTATTTCAATATGAACATACCTCAAAAAAAATTACTTGTTTTTTCCATGTTTTTTTCTTCCATTCTTAGCATTAGCGCGCAAGACGATATGAACGCTTTGTTGAATGAAAATGAAGCACCCAAGCAAAAAGAATTTGCTACTGCTACCTTTAAAGGAACTCGGCTAATTAATTTACATACGGTTGAAGTATGTGGAAAGCGTGGACTTGATTTCAGAATTTCGCATCGCTTCGGGCCATTAAATGGCGGAGCATACAATGCTTTTGGTATTGACGGTGGGGCGAGTATCAGACTAGGATTAGAATACAGCTATGATGGTCGACTTCAATTCGGAGTTGGAAGAACCAATGTTGACAAAACGGGTGATGTATTTGCAAAGTATCGCTTGTTGCGTCAAACTACCACAAATGCGATGCCCTTAAGCGTTACGCTTTTTGCAGGGATGTATTATACCATGTTTAAAGATCCGAATAAAGCCATTTCGGGCAAAGATAAATACGAGAATAGAAATAACCGATTATCCTATGCCTATCAACTTATCATCGGAAGAAAATTCTCAGAGCGCTTTTCTATTCAGGTTGCCCCTACCATGATACACTTTAACTTGGTTGAAAAGCTTTCAGACAAGAATGATATGTATGCAATTTGTGCAGCTACTCGCTTAAAAGTAACAAAACGCTTTGCAATTACAGCTGAGTATTGTTGGAGAGCAACCGAATGGAGCCGTGATACTTATTACGATTCATTTGCGTTAGGGGTGGATATTGAAACAGGTGGTCACGTTTTTCAATTGCAACTTGTAAATTCATTGGGTGTATTAGAAAATCAATTTATACCAAAAACAACTACCAAATGGACAGATGCCGGCATTCGACTTGGTTTTAATATTTCGCGGGTATTTAATTTGTAATGTAAACTGCAAAAGAAAGGCCTCACAAAAACAATTGTGAGGCCTTTTTTATTTATGCTTTTTTAATCGTTACAGATTTAACAGATGGAACAGGCGGTGGTGGTGGCGGTGGAACATTGGACGAATCTCCCCAATCTTCCCCGTCACTCTCGATATCTATATCCACACCATTTTGGTTTATTCGAATATGTTTGCCAAATGAGTGTCTATTCTTTTCTTCACGATCCATATCCAATCCATTGCAATCAATGCACTTTAAACCATCCATAGTCATTGTCCATCTACGTCCTATCATGTCACTGTCCCAAGTATCAGTTACATTATCGATATCGTAAATAATATTTTTCATATTTCTATTTAGATAAATTGTTTTCCAACCGGCACTTTCAAAACTATACGCACCGATTGGTCTCGCCATTTCGATTCTTTTGTAATATCGAAGTAAGGACTGAAATCAATTGTAGAATCATGTTGGGCAAACTCGTAGTTGATGCTGCGGGCGCGAATTGTTGCTTCTTTATTCGTTGAGCCTTGCGCACCTTTAATCACCACCAGTTGAAAGCTATCTGTTTCGCTTTTCTCTATATCCACCTGCGGGAAGCCAAAACTGATTCCATTTTTATTCACTTTACAAGATTCCAATGATTGATTCTAACTCTTGAGTGGTAGCCATATTTTTCTTCAAAATTGTACTTACTATCCTTCATCAAATTTAAATACATGACTTGTGATGCGGGACTCTTAATTTCATAATTTTCACGGTAGGTTGCTTCTTCTTTAAATTCATCCCCAATTTCAACGCCCATATATCAACATTAAAAGGCCGGCAATCCACATGGAGAAAGCAGTAATTCGAACAATACTATTCTGTGTTCGAATATTGAACAAAATTTTAATGCAACTATAAATTAACATGATTAAAGGTACGCCAACAAAGAAAATCAAGCCGATAGTTGCAAAATCAACGAGGAATTCACTTCCAAAAAAAGCGCTCAAAAAATCCGCAATCGAATACGAAATTTGAGAATCGTACATGTCATTGTGGATTAAATTGGTGAATCCAAATAAAGAGCTCGCCAATACAGAAAGTAAGACCACGCCGATTATTAAAAACACTACCGCAAAAAGCTTGGCTGCTACCTTAAAAATAGAGCGAAAAAGTGTTCCTAAAAAATCAATCACTTTATCGGTTGCCGAACTAACTCGAGCCCTGTTCTCAGGATTTTAATTTTGCTTCCCAAATCATTTACGATTTTTCACATCGTTTAGTTCATCTTCTACGCTGCGTTTAATATTATCAACGTTGATAGGTTCTCCACGCATTTCCAATTTCTCGGCAGTTGTGCTGGCTTTAGGAATAATTATCCAAAGCAAGATGTACAATAAAAAACCACTTCCAAATACAAAAACAAAATGGCAAATGCACCTCTTAAATAAATTGGGTCGAAGTCGAAATGATTTGCAATTCCGCTACACACCACCCAAAACCTTATCATCCGGGTCACGAAACACTCTGCGTCTTTTATAATTTACATATTCTGCTTGAGCAGTAGAATGTGTTGAAGAAGATCCGCTATTGCTATTCGCATTGCTATCAGCATCGGTTGCATATTCTTCCGGACGTCCCATTTTTGCAATAACTTCATCCACATCGGCTAATATCACAACTTGCTTAATTGCATTTACTTTTTCTTGCAACAGTTCTGCAATACGTGCTTCAATGTCGCTCATAATTTCGTCACGCCCATCCGAATCTTTAAAATATCCTTTAATGGTATTGAGGTATTTACTTAGCTTATCATAAGCATCCTCCTCAATGTGGAAAATAATTCCGTTTATATTTATGATTACTGTTTTATTCATTGCTTTGGTTTTTGTGTGGTTAAATTCACTGATTTCACGAGTTCTTCCCAGGTGCTTTCCAGTTCTTTTAAAAACTGTTCACCTAACTCTGTTAATTTGTAATACTTTCGTGGGGGGCCGGAAGTTGACTCTTCCCATCGATAACCCAGCAAGCCAATATTTTTGAGCCGAGTGAGCAGCGGATAAAGAGTGCCTTCTACAACAATGAGTTTTGCTTCCTTCATTCGTTCGATTATTTCAGATGGGTATTTATCGCCATCACTGAGTATCGAAAGAATACAAAACTCCAGCACGCCTTTCGCATTTGCGCTTTGGTGTTTTCTATGTTCATATGTTTGGTTTATAAAAGTTTAAAATGAATGTTTATTTTGTAAATGTTCTCTTCATCTACTTTGAGAGATTCTAATTTTGCATTTTCCATTTCTGCTACAATAAATTTATTGAGTGATTCATTTTGCTGTCGGTTTTCATCACTTTGATGTTTCCGTTTTTATCGACACTAAAACTACATTCACACTTTCTTCTCCTGCACTTTTTCTTTCATAAATCCAGGAAATTGTATTTGTGAATAAAGTTGTTTACGGATTTCAGTAGTTTCCTTTTCCTTTGAGCTAATTTCACTTTTTGCAAATGAGCTAAAACCTAGCATCATTAAAAGTAAACTTAGTACCAGCATTTTTGATATGCTTTTTGGAGCATTCATCCCTTGAGATGAAATTGTTGAGTTGTTCATTTTTGTTGTTTTCATTTTTTTATTTATTAAGATTTTGACTTGAATATGTTTTACCTTGAATTTGACGATGCAAAGATATGTGCAAATAACTGTACTATGCAACACATAGTACTAAAATAATTCATTAATATTTGCTATCTATTTGATTTTCAATCTATTTATTTTTTATTAGGGCGCTTATCCCTTCAGAACACTTAATATTGAAAAAATAGTCTAAGTTAATGATTTTCAATATTTTAATTCAATAATCAGTAAATTTTTGTATTTTTGCATTGAAACACAAAAATTATTCAATTTTTAGCAAAAACGTCATGGTTTGGCTTTTTTGATAATGAATTTTACAGAAATGATTAACATAAAGAATAAAATAAAATTTGGAGGATATGTAATTTATATATTTCTTTGCTTGATGTCTGCCAAATCCACCAAAGAAGAAGTTGTCCCAAAATTCAAACATCAAGCGGACATTGATTCTTATTCTTTAACAGATTGCCCCCTAAAAGCTCTTCTCAAACAGATATTACTGGATTTAGGTGGGTTACGGAACCCATGTCAGCTTATGACTTTAGAAACCATGTTCAAATAAACAGGGTACCAAGAGGTACTAACGTGACCGCACACACCCTTTGCGATTGCTGCGGTATTTCTTTATTTAACTCTTTGGATGCAGCCTTAAAGAAATACAACACACTTAAACCTTTGTATAAAGCAGGCTTACCATATACACATGTGGCAGAGGGTAAGGTATCTAAAAATGATGGTCGATGTACCAAATTGAATAAAGGGCATTATACCCTGCACGAATTCGAAGGTGCTTCCCTAACAAATAAGTTTAGCATTGTACAAGAACTTTAATGGAGAAACTTATCTCATATAAATTAACTGACTGGATATTTAAAGACTTCCAATACTTCTGCGATTTAATCGAATTCGAGGGGCCTGTTCTTGTGCATTATTTGGAAAAGAAAACCAACAGACACGCACTATATTATTGGGTTGAAGGAGATTCCAAAGTAAATAGATGGCTTTGCTTTGAAATATCAGAAAAACAACTTCATGATTATCTTTATCAATACATAAGTCTATTCGATTTAATAAAGAAAAAAGAGTCTGGATATTTTTTCACAACAGATATTGATATAAAATTTAATTACGGAAACTTTCAAATGATTCCGTGCTACGCATTGCCAGAAAAATACTTGCCTCTTAAGGAAAGTTTTTACATTGAAGACGTTGATAGCCGATATGATGGATTTTTCAATTTTAAAGGATTGGACTTTTATAGAGATGCTCTTCAAAAAGAGTCATTCGATTTAATTATCGCTCCCATTAAAAAAACATATAATGGAATGGTAACAGTTTCGGGTGGAGCTGATTTTTTAAAAAACTTTGAAAACTCTTTTAAGGCATTTGAAATAGTTAAAGCAAGCAAAGAACTAAAAGATATTCTTAGCCCTGTAAATTTTGATAAGACTATAAAATCAATTGTAGATAGTACTCCCCCGCTAATTAGCGATAATGCTCCCAGTAGTTTTAAAATCTCAATATCAACAGCCCCAGAGATGAAGGGAGAAAGCGAGGGTTATTCGCCACAGATTGAAAAATTTAGAAATAATGTGCTAAATGATTACAAGGATGAAATTTTAGGTATAGACTTAAATAATGAAGAACAAGTACAAAAAATTGTTTCAAATTATGAGGAGTTTTCTAGGGCGAAAATATTTGAACCATTAATTAAGATTATCAACAGTACAGATTATGAATTAACCTACGTAGATAAAAAGAAAAACTTAAAAACTAAATACAAAAAAATTGACTACGACTCAATTGTAAGGCTTGCTCCTAAAAAGCTAAAGACCAAACCAGAAGAAAGCCTTGAGAAAGCCTTCCTTACAATTACAGTGGCGGTTGACCCTAATAAGAATTATTCAGCGATTAGTGTAAAAGAATTATTACAAGTAACTCTGTTTAGTAAAATTGAACAGGAGGCTTCTACAGAATTGGAAACAATAAGCGGAGAAGAATTTTCAGTTATTCTTGGAGAGCCAATTAAAGTTGATTACAAACACCATGATGGAGAGTTTTATATTTCTTACAAACCACTCAATATTGAAGTTAATCACCGTGAAAACAAGGAAGCATTAAAGCTTTTTAAGGCATTGTTTATATATAAAGTCAAAGTTGATTATATGGCTAAAATTCCATCAAATAAAGAAAATAGAAAATTTTTTGAATCCATTATAAAAGAAATCCTTAATAAGGAGGATGAGGAATAAAACAAATGATTAAAAAGTTGCAAGTTTCAAACTAAGTCTTTATATCTGTGCCATGACAGTAGAAACAAGCCGATTAATGACTATCAATAACTACTCTAAAATGCTTGCTATTACTACATCTTACGTATATAAACTAATAAAATTACAAAAACTTTAACCTGTGGTTATTGACGGAGTAAAATTCATAGACTTCAAAAAATACCCAACTATATCGAACTGATTTTTTTTGCCCAAACTGCCCATAGTTTACGGCACACATATTCACGTTTCTAGCAAATACCTGCAACACTAAGTTGATGAAGCCTGTTTTCGTTACAATAACAGGTTTAGAGAAACTCCTATGTTTGATAATTTGCAGCTGAAATTTACAGCATATAAGGTGAGTTAACAAAGTTATCTAGGGTATTATCAAAATCATTTTTCCTGTTCGGATTAGTCCTATCTCACTTACGATTTAACCTTTTCATAGTTTCAATGTGGTCTTCATTCAACTCTTTTGTGGACTTGCAAGGTAGCTTTTTATCCCCCTATTCCCTCTTAGATCGCTGCTTTGGCTTTGCCATATTACGAAGGTGCAATTTATTTAAAATATTGCCAATGGTCTTTAGGCAGTCTTCCTTGCCTAAAAGAACTATCTGGAATCTGTGTGACAAATAATTTTTTTTCTCCAAATTTATTTTCTAACAAATCGAATATTTCGTTAGCAGACATTTTGGTATTAATAAACAAACTATAAGGCATAGAAAAAAACCAAAAATCTACAGACTGTGTTGCATCAATAAATTCTTTTACTTTATCTCTATCATGGTCAGTTGAAAGCAAAACAAGATAGGTTTTTGTGGTATTTGGAAAATTAATCATTTTTACCTCCCTCTTTTTCTATCTGTAGTGGTTGTGGTGTCAAATCGACTGGATTGATCATTATTACGTCAGTTCCCTTTTGGGCTATTAAATCAAGCTTTTTGTCTTCTATTCTAAAACTTTCAGACTGCAACAGAGTAGGACTTTTTATTAGAAGAACAATATATGCAATTAACGACACAGCTATTATAAGTGCAGCCAATATTCCCAATAGGTATCTCAATGCTATATCATTAGTATAACAGGCTCCGATAATTAAAGAAGGATTTGCAACAGCGTTAAACCAGACAAGCGGAGCAAAGGCATTTGACTTATAGCCTGCCTTAATTAAGTTTGCTTGGTTTGCTAATATTTGCTGAAACATATGAGTAATCTTAGTCAACAAATCTATTATTTTTTTTTTCATTCAGTTGTATTTAAGTGTTTAAAAGGGATATATGCTTTTTAATAGCGAGCTGATTAAAGGATACAAATAAGCAATAAATTGCTTTTAAGCATCTATTTTCAAATTAAATAAGGTGTAAATACTTGAAATTTTAATGAATTGCTTTAAATGTTTGCCTCTTATTTTAATCCAACGAAAAATGTGAGCTATGTTACCGTCAGAAAATTTTTATTTATAACTTTACACAGACTTTATAATCAAGTACTTGGGCAAAATGATTAAGCTCTTTTCAAAGCAATATTTCTTTCCGGCTGTATTTTGTGCTTTTTACTTTATTGTGCTTCTATATCCTGATCCACATCAACATTTAAAGGGCAATCAGCAGCAGGAAGAAGATAATGAAGGCGGAATTCCTTTGCGCGACCGCATTGATTTGGCTATGCAGCAAGAGTTTGAACTAACAAAGGACCCTGCTACCCATACAGTCCCACGAGAAAGGTTACTTGCGGCAAAAACCTATCTTGCATCACTTCAACATCAACATACAACAGGAAAAATAGCCGGTGCTATTCCCGGAATAAACTGGCAAGAACGAGGACCTTCAAACTGCGGTGGAAGAACAAGAGCCATCATGGTTGATCCAAACGATGCTACAAAAAAAACGGTGTGGGTGGCAGGTGTTGCCGGTGGATTATGGAAGACTACTGATATTACACAAGCTTCACCCACTTGGGCTTCTGCGAATGACTTTTTTACCTGCCTTGCTATCACGAGTATCTGTTATTCGCCTTCCAATACACAAGTTTTTTATTTTGGTACAGGCGAAGGTTATTTTAATGCTGACTTTCAGCGAGGAAACGGTATTTGGAAATCGACTGACGGTGGTACAACATGGAACCAGTTGGCTGCTACAAATGCAAATGCTAATTTTTATTATGTCAATCGTTTGGTTGTTAATACAAATGGAGATGTTTACGCAGCAACCAATAGTGGTATTTTCCGATCGCAAGATGGAGGTACCAATTGGATTCGAGTACTAGGGGCCTCGGCTCCAGGTGGGGCTGTAACTGATAATTTTAGTGATGTTGAAGTCGCAGCCGACAATCAAGTGTGGGCTTCTACGCGTACATCCGGTGCAATTTATAAATCAGCGACAGGAAATTCAGGTACTTGGACTTTACTAAATACTGGAGCAAATGGATTTCCTGCCACCGGCGTTGCCACGCGCATTGATATTGCACTTGCGCCATCTAATGCGAATGTTTGCTATGCATTTGCTGCGCATGGTGGTGTGAACTTTTATAAAACCATTGATGGAGGTGCAAATTGGACACTTTTAACCAAACCGGTAGACGCTGATCCCGGTATAGGCAACGATATAACGCGCACTCAATACTGGTATGACATGAGTATTGCTGTTGACCTAATAATTCTGCTGTAGTTTTTGTTGGTGGAGTAGATTTATTTAAAACAACAAACAGTGGAAGCACTTGGCAGCAGGTAACACATTGGTATGGAGGGTATGGGTTTCAAGATGTGCATGCTGATCAGCACATCGCACTTTTGAACCCGGTAACTCTAATGTGATTTATTTTGGAAACGATGGGGAATTTGGAGAAGTGCCAATGCAACTGCAGCAATTCCTGCAGTTGACTCAAAACACGACAATTACAATGTAACCCAATTTTATGCATGTGCCATACATCCTGCTGCTTACAGTAATTATTTTTTGGCCGGAGCGCAGGATAATGGTTCGCATCAATTCACCCTAGGTGGAATTGGAAATACAACTCAAGTAACAGGTGGTGATGGTTGTTTTGTGCACATCGATCAAAATGAGCCGCAGTATCAATTTACCAGTTACGTGTATAGCAACTATTACCGCTCTTCAGATGGAGGCGCAACTTTCTCAACGCTTACCAGCAATAATAACGGTTCTTTTGTGAATCCGAGCGACTATGATAATTCCTCCAACAACTTTTATGCTTCCTATTCCGGTGGAACCTATTCCCGCATTTTGAGTGCCTCCACTTTAAATACCTTAAGTTCAGTTGCCATTGCAGCATTTGGAGGTGGAACAGTTACAACCGTTACCTGCTCTCAAAACACAGCGGATAAGGTATTTTGTTGAAGGAATAACGGACGCGTGGTAAGAGTAGATAATGCAAATACAGGCACACCGACAGGAACACATATCAATAGTGGAATGGGAATGCCGGGAACAAGTGTGTCGTGTATTGCAATCGAAAATGGAAATGACAATCATATATTGGTAACCTATTCCAGTTATGGGGTAAACAGCGTTTGGGAAACAACAAATGGGGGCACTAGTTGGACGAGTGTGGAGGGAAATATTCCGGATATGCCGGTGCGTGCAGCATTGTTTAATCCAAATAATAATCAACAGGCATTGCTGGGAACTGAGTTAGGTGTTTGGTCCACAGATTTATTAAATGGTGTATCCACAAATTGGGCACCGTCTAGTGTTGGCTTAGCCAATACACGTGTAACCATGTTACAACTGCGAAGCTCAGATAAATTAGTGATTGCTTCCACACATGGTCGAGGGCTTTTTAGTTCAGATGTATTTGCAGATCCTAATCCCGACTTTGTTGCAAATAAAATAGTAACCTACATAAATAAGCCGGTTAATTTTACAGATGCGTCTTTTAAATCAACCAGTTGGAATTGGAATTTTGGCGATGGCGGTAATGCCTTATCTAAGAATCCAACTTATACCTATTCAACACCTGGAGTGTACACGGTTTCATTGCAAATAAATGGGTCATTAACTGCAACAAAAACGGCATATATTCAAGTTTTGCCGAATAGAGGAACTCCTTATATCCCTGCAGTTGGTGGAAGTTTTGATGTAAGCGCGAATGATTTTGGTTCAGAAACTAGCTCCGGAACTCCATTTCAACGTGGCACTTCAGCTATTGCAGGTAAAACGGAACAAATAGTGGAGCCAATGCATGGGTTACAGGTATTGCAAGCTCATCCTATGCATCCAACACAGATGCAAAATTATATACTCCAAATTACAATTTAAGCGCAGCAGGATCTTATACATTGAGTTTTTACAAAAAAAATAGTTTCGAATCCGGTTGGGATGGATTTCGTTTAGAGTATTCATTAGATAAGGGTGACAACTGGACTCCTTTAGGAGCGGTAGTTGGAGGTTGGTATGACTTTGCGAATACTGTACAAACTACTTCCTTTCCAATTAATCAACCCTATTTTAATTCTACTTCCGCAACTTTTGCTCTTCGAAGTTTAGATATTTCGTTTTTGGGAGGAAATCCCAATGTTGCTTTTCGATTTGTTTTTAAATCAGATGGTTCGATAAATAGCGTTGGAGTAGCTATTGATGATTTTCAAATATCCGGCGCGAGCAATGATCCGTTGCCGGTTGAAATGCTTAGTTTTAAAGGAAAAGCGAAAGAAGAATATAATGAATTATATTGGGTTACTGCAGCAGAATCTAATAATTCAGGATTTGAAGTGGAACGTTCAGCATCCGGATTTGATTGGGAAAAAATAGGATTTGTTGCCGGAGCCGGAAATTCTGTTTCAATTAAAACGTATGCTTATCAGGATAAAAATATAACACTTGATGGGTATTACTATCGCTTAAAGCAAATTGATTTCAACGGAAAATATAGCTATACAAAAACGATATATATCAGCAGAAATGCAAAAGCTACATCACTTATAAAATCTATTTTCCCCAATCCATTTAATACACTTGTAAATGTTAGTTTTCAAGAGCAAATTTCGGCCGAGTTGCACGTTAGTTTGATGGACCTTACCGGCAAGGCGCTTTTCACAAAAGTGTATCCATCCAAGAATCAAGATTATTTAATTGATTTCTCATCAATTTCCCTCCCTGATGGAAATTATTTGCTACACCTAAAATCCAAGGACTTCAGTACAAGCAGAAAGTTGGTAAAACTTTCGAGTAGATGATTCATCATAGTTACTTAGCCGCAAAGTACATTTCTGTTTAGCCATTCTTTGCCCTACATTAGTTTTTGAGAATCGTCAAAAGGATGATTTTATACCTAATTATTACTCTATTTTCGTCAGAAAAAAGGGAGATGGAATTAGCTGTAATACAATCAAAATTTATAAACTTAGAGGTCAAAATGTAATGCTTGATTTTGATTTGGCTGAGCTTTATGCGACCGAAACAAAATACCTCAAAAGGGCTGTGAAATCTAATCAGGACAGATTTCCTCCCGATTTATTGTTTGAGCTTATGAAGCAAGAATTGGAAACTTTGAGGTGCAGATTTAGCACCTCAAAACAACGGGGTGGTATTCGCTACTTAGTATATGCTTTCACAGAACAAGGAGTTGCCATGCTTTCCAGTGTTTTAAAATCCAAAAAAGCAATTGAAGTCAACATTGCCATCATGCGCGCTTTCGTGTTCATCCGTCAATATGCACTAAGCCATCAAGAGTTAACTCAAAAATTAAAAGCGTTGGAAAACAAGTACAACACCCAATTTAAGGATGTTTATGAGGCGCTGAATTACCTCATAAAAAAGGACAAAATGGAAGTATTGCAAAAGGAGCGAAAGAGAATTGGGTTTAAAACGTAGTAAATTATTTATAAAAAAGAATATCGTTTTCGCAAAGTATAAACAATGGAATTAGAACTTATTAAAACAAAAATTCATGAAATGAGAGGGCAAAAAGTAATGCTGGATTTCGATTTGGCTGAGCTCTATGCGACCGAAACAAAATACCTCAAGAGGGCAGTAAAATCGAATCTTAGTAGATTTCCACCTGATTTTATGTTTGAGCTAACAAAGCAAGAATGGAATTTTCTAAGGTGCAACTTTAGCACCTTAGAAAAAGGGAAGGAAGAGGCAAGTACACCAAATATTTACCATATGCATTCACAGAACAAGGTGTTGCTATGCTTTCCAGCGTTTTAAAATCCGACAAAGCTATTGATGTCAACATCTCCATCATGCGTGCATTCGTGTTCATCCGTCAATATGCATTAAGCCATCAAGAGTTAACTCAAAAATTAAAAGCTTTGGAAAACAAGTACAATACCCAATTTAAGGATGTGTATGAGGCGCTGAATTACCTCATAAAAAAGGACAAAATGGAAGTATTGCAAAAGGAGCGAAAGAGAATTGGGTTTAAAACGTAGTAAGCCTAATTCTTAAAATCTAAACAGGTAAAGAAATTACATTTTAATAAACTTGCAACTTCTGCTCTCCCCTGTCTTTGGGAAGGTAATTACTGCATTATAAATTCCTTGCTGCAAGTCTTTTGTATCCACTATTATTTGATTTCTAGAAATTGCAAAGGGTAATTTAATTTGCTTTCCTTGCGCATCATAAATTAGCACCTTACTATTTTCATCTAACTTATCCAATAGTATGCTCATTGATTTTGTAACCGGATTAGGGTAAATTGTTACTGCATTTTCTTGTTCCTCCTTTTCTAAAACTGAAGTAGATAAATCGATTGTATTTAGTACAGTATTGGTAACAATTGCAGGATTAAAATCGAAATAGATGTATGCTGTATTGGTAAGCTCAGTTCCATGTGGGAGGTTGGCTTTTTGTTTGATCTCATAAGTTACATATCCATTGCTTCCAAGCTGATCAGTAGTGCTATCTGGCAAATTAATATTATTGAAAGTAAAGCTAACTACATTGCTTACTAGGTAAGTATTACTAACAGGATGACTACTTCCAACGACACGAATTGACTGAACATCTAAATCACTATCAAGGGTATCCAATATGGCTATGTTATAAGCTTCTGCATTGCCTGTATTTTGAAAATGAACTGTATAAGTTAATGTTTGATTATTTGTTATTTTACCAAAGGGTCCATCACCTTGAGGCGAAACTGATTTTTCATTTGGGTCGAAAGAGTTTACAACAGTCCCGTGACAAAATCTACGGTTATTTGAAGTATCAGCATCGCCAGAAAATGGAAAACTGTTGCACTAAAAGTAAGTTGGGTGCCTGGTATAATTAAGGTATTTGTAGCGCTAACATCAATGTGAAAAATAGGGTTCAAATAATTGATATTAGCTACGTTCCAAATCAAAGTATCTCCATTATTCACTGTAGGAGCTGGGTTGGCCCAATTATAAATGACACCACTATCTAAAATTAATTGTATCGTTCCGGGCTGACTATTGCAACCATCATTCATTGCATCAATTGAAATCATGGATGGTATGCCGGTTCGAAAGGCCGTTGCTGTTATATTAACAGATAAATCAAAGTCGTTTTGGTAGGGGCCATCAATTTTCATATCCGTATTTGAAATGCAGCCTCTTGAATCGATTGCCTGAAAATTAAGGTAGGTAGGTTGTGTACAGGTTATATGTGGAGTTGTGTTAACGGGTAGTATTCCAAGAGTAGGAAAAGGGGGCCATACCTTGATTTGCGCTTGCAAATATTTCACCATAAATTGGCACAAGTAAAATTTGTAATACTATCAATAGAAACGAAAAAACTACTGCAACTATCTAGTGAATATTTTCCGAAGCAAATATCATATTGTCCTCCAAAGTAAGTAGCTGTAAGTTGAGCGGGAAAGTCAGGATTTAAGTATGCATAACCATGATATGAACCGCCAAAATAAATAGCAGGCATGTGATCAAAATTAAGATTAAGGTACAAATTTCCACCGGTAGCATACCTATTGGCCCATATAAAATTCATATCCTTATCATACTTAACAATATATCCAATTGGAATACCGGATCCTATTAATTTATACCCTGGACCAATATCCAAGTCTATTGGATTGTTAATACCAAAATTGAAGTAAATATTTGAAGAGTCATCATTCTGTATGTTATAAATATTTTTAAAATAATTTTTGGTCCAAATGTAGTTTCCATTGCTTCCAATTTTTACAATATAAGAACTACGATCTAGACCTTGATAATTAAAACTTACTGTATCTGTTTGAGAAATAAATTCACCGAAACCGCGATAATAACCTAATGCTGTAATATTATTTTGTGGGTCAATGATGAATGAATTAATCTCGTTGTTTTCACCGCTTTCAAAATGATTAAACCAAATATAGTTTCCTGATGAATCGAGTTTGGCTATGAAAGAGTTTGGCCCGTCCCACATATTGCTACCCATCATTGTATAATATATTGCGGTCCCATCAACATAATATATTGTAGTATCGATAGTGTAACTAGTACCAAATTCAAAACTACCTGCAATAATTATATTTTGATCGTGATCTATTTGCATTGAAAAATTTAGTTCAGCTAAATACCTAGCCCATATGTAATTTCCATTCAAATCATATTTAGCAATGTATGGAAGGGTGCCCCATCCGGATGAATAAACATTTGAAAATGCGGGTCCTGGGTCAAAGTCTGAAGAATCTTGCGTCTTTCCTGTTAAATAAATATGGTCAAAATTATCAATGGTTAATCCGTAATACCATTCGAAGTTGTCTTTTGTATGAATACTTTTCGCCCAAATGAAATTACCACTCGAATCATATTTTGCAAAGAAAATATCATGAGCAGCGCTGCTTCCTGTGAGGAGTAAGTTTTGACCTGGTCCGGGATCTACGTCTGTAGAATCGCCATAAGGACCTGCCAAGTAAATATTATCATACTTATCCATATCAATAGCGTAGGCGTAGTTATTGTATTTTGAGTTAAATAACTTCGCCCAGATAAAGCGCCCTGAAGAATCATACTTAGCCAAAAACTTATTATATCTGTAAAGTACAGGAACAGCAATGAATTGCGCATTAGAATCGGGATCTAGGTCAATGGTATCCTGAAATGATCCTGAAACGAACATATTTCCTTTCGAATCAATTTCAGATCCTCCATAACTATCGTCCAGTTTACTTCCTATTCCAAAACCCCAATCAAGCGAAGGTCCGCTGTTTTGTGCGACAGATTTTTTTTCGTTGGCACAAAGGAAAAGAACAGTCAGAATAAAGATTCGGAAAAAGTATGCGAATTCAATTTTCTGAGATTGGAAAGGGTTCATGGTTTGGATCTTAATTTTATACTAAAAAATCGAAATTGACATACACTAAAAACAATACCTATTCTCCGCAATCAGTTTCGCTGCAATTCTTCTTCGTGCATCTTTTGTATTTAGCG
Source organism: Bacteroidota bacterium (assembly GCA_016721765.1). Lineage (NCBI taxonomy): Bacteria > Pseudomonadati > Bacteroidota > Bacteroidota bacterium. The sequence continues at coordinate 34,560 of JADKHO010000003.1, read as the reverse complement.
GTTCAGTTTTCGTAAATCGTTTTAATCCCATAAGCATCATGCGTTGCTCATCGCCTTGCGCAAAAGAATTAATGGCTTCCTTTCCGGCGATGTTGATGCGGTCAGCAGCATCGTTAATGTACACACGCATCATATCGAGGTATTCAGCACAATTTGCTTCTCCTCTTGTTGAAACTACTTTCTCCACACGCAATTGCACCGATTCAGCAATGTATAAATCAATCATCATATCGGCGATGTTCATGAGTACTTCCTGTTCTTTTGAAAGTTCCATCATGAGTTTTTGCACGGCTGCGCCGGCTACCATGAGCACCGCTTTTTTAAAGTTGCGGATGTATTTTTTTTCGGCAGCAAACAAGGCAGTATCTTCGGCACCAAAATCTGGAATAGCCATTAACTCGCCAGCAACTTTGGAAGCCGGTCCCATCAAATCCAACTCCCCTTTCATGGCTCGTTTCAACATCATGTCTACAATGAGCATACGGTTAATTTCGTTTGTGCCTTCAAAAATGCGGTTGATGCGTGCATCACGATAAGCCCTATCCATAGGTGCTTCGGCACTGTAACCCATCCCACCATAAATTTGCACACCTTCATCACACACATAATCGAGCACTTCTGAACCATTCACTTTCATGATGGCTGCCTCTACTGCAAATTGTTCGATGCCTTTTAGTTTTGCCTTTCCGGCATCCATGCCACCTGCAATTAATGCAGCAGTAGCATCTTCAATGTTTTGGCTTGCGCGATAGGCTGCTGCTTCACAGGCATAAATGCGAATTGCTTGCTCCGCTAATTTATATCGGATAGCACCATATTTTGCGATGGGCCTTCCAAACTGCATGCGCTCGTTGGCATATTCAATTGATTTGGTAGAAACCCGTTTGGAGCCACCCAAAGCAGCTGCTGCCAATTTAATGCGCCCAATATTTAAAATATTAACGGCAATTTTAAATCCGTTTTGACGGTCGCTCAATAAATTCTCTACGGGTACTAAACAGTCGTTAAAAATATTTGACGTGTGCTGCTGCCTTTAATTCCCATTTTATGTTCTTCGGGATTGAAGGTGATGCCAGGAAAAGTTTTTTCTACAATAAAAGCACTTAAATTTTCATCGTCATCAATCTTTGCAAAAACAGTTAGCACATCTGCGAATCCACCATTGGTAATCCACATTTTTTGTCCATTCAGCACGTAGTGTTTTCCATCCTTTGAAAGCACCGCTTTGGTTTTTCCTGAATTTGCATCTGAACCAGCACTTGGCTCAGTAAGGCAATAGCAGCCTTTCCATTCACCGGTAGCTAACTTGGGAATATATTTTGCTTTTTGCTCGGCATTTCCATAATACAAAATTGGTAATGTTCCAATTCCTGTATGCGCTGATATCGCAACCGAGAAAGAATGTCCTCCCCCGGTAACTTCCGCACTTAGCATGGAGGTTACAAAATCTTTTCCAAAACCGCCGTATTCTTCGGGAATCGAAACACCTAATAAACCGAGCTCTCCGGCTTTATCCATTAATTTAGGCATTAAGCCTTCTTCTTGCGCATCTATTCTATCGAGTATAGGCAACACTTCAGCATCCAAAAAATCCTGACAGGTTTGAGCAATCATCAATTGCTCTTCGCTCCATTCTTCGGGAATAAAAATATCTTGCGCTTGAGTTTCTTTAATCAGGAATTCGCCTCCTTTCAAGGCAGTTTGGTTTTGGTTTGTTGTTTCCATTTTCAGAATTTTAAATTAAATATCACCTTGAATTTCGATTGTTTTTGAATCTGATTTCTCTTCCTTTAAATCATCATTAATGTAAACGGCAACTTTATAGGTCGAATCTTTATGCTGCAAGTTAGTGTAATTTACTTTTATATAAAACTGTTCGTTTTCGAAAGCATACCGGCGCGCATACCAAACGCTGCTGTAATATTGATTTGTACTATCTGTGTTGTAGATAATCTCTTTTCTTTCGCCGGTTGCAGCATAGTAGTCGGAGTTGTAACTTATGGATACAGCATTTCCTTTCGGGAAGCTTACTTCGTAAATGACGTCGAATTTTTTAATTTCTTTTCGGCATCCGTATGGTATAATTAGTACAAAGTACATAGTACAAAGTACAAAGACTTTTTTCAACCCCCTATAGTTATTTTTAGGTATGTGTGATAATGACAAAATTCTTTTCATTATAGATATTTCCCTTCATTTTAATTAAGAATTTAAGTTGTGAATAACAACTCCATAAAATTCCGATGTAAATTAATAAGTATTACCAAATCCATAGCTTATGAATATGAATTATTGCCAACAATTGGCTTACTTAGCATTTAAGTTCATCCTTAATTTATAATTCATCCGCTGCAATTCATCGAGTTCCTTTAATAAAGGTTCTGCCACTTTCTCTTCTATTAGATTCAATCGATTTGATATAATAAGTTGCGTTTGCAATTCATAAGATGAACCACTAGCAATTCCTAAAAAATGTTTGAATTCATTATCAGAATTTCGACCCGCACCCTCTGCAATGTTCGATGGTATAGAAACGGCACTATGCCTAATTTGTGAAGTTAGTCCATACATCTCCTGTTTTGGAAAATTATCTGTGGCCCGATACACCTCAACAGTCAAATCAATTGCTCTATTCCAAATTTTAAGTTCTTTGATATTATGCATTTTGTTTTATTAAATTTAAATCAATACAATTTAACCCGAAGCGGTGTACTATCATCATTATACTTTGCGCTAAATCTTTGTACTTTGTACTAAAATCTTTGTACTCTTAAAACAAAAAAACTAATTCATCATTTCATAAATTCCCGCCGCACCTTGGCCGGTACCTACGCACATAGTAACCATTCCATACTTTTTCTTTTGGCGCGTCATTTCACTGAAAAGTTGAACGGATAGTTTTGCCCCGCTGCAGCCGAGTGGATGGCCCAATGAAATTGCACCACCATTCACATTAATAATATCCGGGTTCAATTGCAATTCACGAATAACAGCTAAGGATTGTGATGCAAACGCTTCGTTTAATTCGATTAAATCGATTTGTTCCTTTTTTAATCCTGCAAGTTTTAAAGCCTTTGGAATAGCGGCCACGGGCCCAATACCCATGATGCGTGGGGGCACTCCTGCAGCGGCAAAACTCACCATTCGTGCAATGGGTTTCAAATTATTTTCTTTCATAAACTTTTCACTAACAACCATCACAAAAGCAGCTCCATCGCTTGTTTGAGATGAGTTACCGGCAGTAACTACACCGCGTGCATCAAACACCGGTTTTAATTTTGCGAGTGCTTCCATCGAGGTATCAGCTCTAGCACCTTCATCTGTATCTACAATAAACTCGCGTGTTTGGCGCTTTTCATTTGCATCCACATAATTTTCCTTAATGGTAATCGGAACAATTTCTTCTTTAAATTTTCCGCTTTGAATTGCTTTCACCGCTTTTTGATGCGAGTTGAATGCGAATGCATCCTGATCTTCGCGACTGATTTTATATTCCTTTGCAACGGCTTCTGCGGTAAGCCCCATTCCCCAATAATAATCGGGATGTGCAATGGCTACATCGGCATTGGGAATAATTCTCCAGCCTCCCATTGGAATCAAGCTCATGCTCTCGGCGCCACCGGCAATAATGCATTCGGCTTGACCGCTGTGTATTTTTGCACTGGCAATGGCGATGGTTTCGAGCCCGGAAGCACAATAACGATTCACAGTAACACCGGGCACTTTATCGGTATCGAAGGAAAGCAGCGAAATTAATCGCGCCATGTTCATGCCTTGTTCGGCTTCCGGCATTGCATTTCCTACAATTAGATCATCCACTTGCTCCGCAGCAACATTGGGAACACTTGTCATCAATTGCTTGATAACACTTGCTGCCAAATCATCGGGGCGTGTAAAACGAAAACCACCTCTTCCGGCTTTTCCAACCGCGCTGCGGAAACCCGCTACAATGTATGCGTTCATAATTACTTGGTTTTAGATAATTTATTAGGTATTTTAATTGGTGCTTTACGGACACTTTTTTCGTAACTTGTTAACACGGCAATTGATTTCCCATTTTTAGATGATTGGGATAAATCGAGCCGTTCAAATAATTCATGCACTTTTTGTTTTAGTAATTTCTTATTAATCAACTTTGTATTGTAACGAGCAATCATTGTGGGAGAAAGACTTCTGTTTAAAGCATACTGAACAACTTCGTCATCCTTGCTTTTACACAATGAAATTCCCACACTGGGGTTCTCGTGCTTTTTTTTCACATCGCGATCTAAGGCTTCTAAATAGAAATTTATTTTGCCCAAATATTCCGGTTTGAAATCAGTTATTTTTAAGTCGAATGCAACAAGACATTGCAATTCGCGGTGATAAAAAAGCAGATCAATAAAGTAATCGGTTCCACCTACTTTTATTTTAAATTCTTCTCCAATAAACGAAAAATCCTTACCCAATTCCAAGAGCAGAAATTTTAGATTCTCAACCAAAGATTTTTGCAGGTCCTTTTCAGAAAACAGTTGTGGAAGCCCGGCAAATTCAAAAATGTAATTGTCTTTAAAAATGGTATGAATATCGTCTCGCAATTTGCTAAGTTGCGGAGCTATTTTTTTCTTTGACAACATAACTCTTTCATAATAGCCTGAATCTAACTGCCGTTCTAATTCGCGCTTCGAATAATTTTCCTTGATACTTAAGTAAAGGTAAAAAACGCGCTCTTCGATGGAGGTAGCTTTGGACAAAAGCAGCAAATGATTTGACCAAGTAATTCGAGCTAAAACAGTTGATTTTATTGACGAAAGCGAGCCTGTTGTAATTTGTGTCACCAGTGGTGACACTTTTTTAAGGCCTTGGGTGCGTCCATTCTTTTTACCCGATTTTACTGTTTTTGGTAATTGTGTCACCAGTGGTGACACTTTTTCAACATCAGTGTTATCTAGGAGTGTAGCGTTCTTGTAGCTTTCGTAAAATTGCTTCATGCGATATAAGCCTCTTCTATCAAAACCTTTTAAGTCGGGGCATTTTACTTCCATAAATTCAGCAAGGTTATCCACTACATTCATGCCCCATTCTTCGCTGTCTACTTTGCGACTTATGTATTCCCCAATTTGCCAATATAGGTTTACGAGTTCGGCGTTAATGCTTTTGAATGCATTTGTTCGAGCCGATTGCGCCAACTTAACTACCTCAGAAAATTGCTTTGTGAACTTCATTTATTAATTGCGCAAAATTTTTCCACCGGTTAAAATGGATTGTAATCTTTCCAATGTTTTTTTCTCTCCACATAAACTTAAAAATGCTTCCCTTTCGAGATCGAGTAAGTATTGCTCACTTACTAAGGTTGGAGCAGATAAATCGCCACCACATAATACATAGGCTAATTTTTGAGAAATTTTCGCATCGTGTTCGCTGATATAATTTCCTGAAAGCATTGAATTTGCACCTAAGTAGGCTAGACCTAATGCTTGCTTGCCTAATACGCGAATGTCTTTGCGTAGTACCGGTTTGGTGTAACCTTCCTTGGCCAATTCCACACATTCCGCTTTTGCTTCGGCCAAAACTCTTGCACGCGAAACCACTACAATATCCTTTCCTTTTCGGAGATAGCCCAAATCGAAGGCTTCGTGTGCAGATGTTGAAACCTTTGCCTGGCCTATGGTTAAAAAGCGCTCTCGAAATTTATTTAACTCCACATCGCCTTCATTTAATTCATCGCTTAAGCGCAATGCAAACTCTTTGGTACCTCCTCCACCGGGAATAAGTCCCACACCAAATTCAACGAGGCCCATATAGGTTTCGGCATGTGCTACTACTTTATCGGAGTGCATGCTCATTTCGCAAGAACCACCAAGCGCCATGTTATGCGGTGCAACCACGACCGGAATGGATGAGTACCGCACGCGCATCATGGTACTTTGAAACGCTTTAATCGCAAAATTTAATTCATCCCACTCTTGTTCAACAGCCATCATAAATATCATTCCCACATTGGCGCCGGCGCTAAAATTAGCTCCTTCATTAGAAATAACTAAGCCTCTAAAATCCTTTTCTGCCAACTCAATTGCTGTATTCACGCCTTGAATTACTTCGCCTCCAATTGAGTTCATTTTAGAATGAAACTCCAAGTTTAAAATTCCGTCCCCAATATCCGTAACAGTAGAACCTGCATTTTTCCATACTGTTTTAGTTGCACGAATGGTATCTAATAAAATATACGCTTCGGTACCAGGGATAGTTTTGTAGGAATTGGAGCTTACATCATAAACTTTTCGTGCGCTGTTTTCAACTTTATAAAAGCTCGTGTTACCAGCAGCCACAAAATCATACACCCATTTAGCAGGCTTACTTCCGGCTGTTTCCATTAGTGAAAGAGATTCCTTAATTCCCAATGCATCCCAGTACTCAAAAGGTCCCAACTCCCAGCCGAATCCGGCTTTCATGGCATCATCAATTTTATAAATATCATCGCTAATTTCGGGGATGCGATTGCTTACGTATTGAAATAATCCTACAAATGAAGCCCTGTAGAATTCTCCGGCTTTATCCTTTCCTGAAATAAGTATCTTTACTCTATCGCGTAAATTTTCGATGGGTTTTGTTGCCTCGAGGGTTGCGAATTTTACTTTTTGTGAAGCCTTGTACTCAAGAGTTTTTAGATTGAGCGAATGAATTTCACTTTTGCCCCCTTCACCTTTTACCTTCTTAAAAAAGCCTTGTTCTGTTTTTGAACCCAGCCATTTATTCTCCACCATTTTGGTAATGTAAGCCGGTATTTCAAACATCGCTTTTGCTTCATCATTCGGGCAACTTTGCGCCACACCGTTGGCAACGTGCACAAGTGTATCGAGTCCAACTACATCGCAAGTGCGGAAGGTGGCTGATTTTGGGCGACCTAAAACAGGGCCGGTTAATTTATCCACTTCATCAATGGTCAAGCCCATTTTTTCAACCAGATGAAAGAGGCTCATAATTCCAAAAACGCCAATTCGATTGGCAATAAATGCCGGAGTATCTTTGCAGAGCACAGTAGTTTTTCCTAAATACAAATCGCCATATTCCATTAAAAAATCAATCACTTTTTGATCAGTTTTTGGAGTGGGAATAATCTCCAGCAATTTTAAATAGCGTGGCGGGTTAAAAAAGTGTGATCCGCAAAAATGTTTTTGAAAATCTTCACTGCGACCTTCCATCATCAAATGAATTGGAATTCCGGAAGTATTTGAAGTAATTAGCGTACCGGGTTTTCTATATTTTTCGACATTTTCGAAAACTTGCTTTTTAATATCGAGCCGCTCTATTACTACTTCAATTATCCAATCGGCATTGGCAATTTCTTGCATGTTATCTTCAAAATTTCCGGTTTTAATTTTTGAAGCAAATGCCTTTTTATAAATAGGCGAAGGATTTGATTTTAGTGCAAATGACAGGGCATCGTCAACAATTTTATTACGGGATTTTTTATCGGAGCCTGCATCTTTAGGAACAATATCGAGTAATAATACTTCAACACCAATATTTGCAAAATGACACGCAATTCGGCTACCCATTACTCCGGATCCAAGCACGGCAACCTTATTAATTTTACGATTCATATAGATAGGATTTTTGAATAACAAATTTATTAAAAAACAAGTATCACAAAATTTTGTCAACAATTCTACTATTTTTGTTTGGCACTATTGTTGACAATGGTGCCGCTTCAAAATAAATAATCTCTAAAAAAAACAAAAAATGGGAATGATTAAAGAATTCAAAGAATTTGCCATGAAAGGCAATGTGGTTGATTTAGCTGTCGGTGTTGTAATCGGTGCAGCCTTCGGAAAAATAGTAAACTCTTTGGTGAGTGATGTTATTATGCCGCCCATCGGATGGGTCTTAGGCGGAGTGAATTTTACCGATATAAAAATAAAATTAAGTGAGGCAGTGCTCGATGCAAGCGGTAAAGTAGTAACAGCAGGTGTTTCAATTAACATTGGAAATTTTATTCAAGCTGTGTTTGATTTTATAATTGTTGCTGCTGCTATTTTTATGTTGGTGCGTGCGATGAACAAAATGAAAAAAGCAGAAGCCGAAGCTCCTGCAGCACCTGCCGCTCCGAGTAATGAGGAAGTGTTATTAACACAAATACGTGACCTTCTGAAGAAGTAATCAACGTTTAAAGACAAACGTTGTCTTGCTCGTTCATTTTAAAAAAACAAAAAACTAAACAATATGAAAAAAATACTTACCCTATCCATTTCGTTTTTGCTTTTTGCAGGTATTTCGAAATCGCAAACTCCCGACAGCACCAAAATATGGAAAAAAGGAGCTGTTGTTGGCATTAATTTATCTCAAACCTCTCTCACCAATTGGCAAGGTGGTGGACAAAATTCGGTTGCTGCAAACGCACTTTTTAGTGGATTTACCAATTATAAAAAAGGAAGAAACGTATGGGACAATTCACTCGATTTAGCTTATGGTTTGTTGCAACAAGGAACTGCTAAATTAATTAAGAGTGATGACAAAATCGATTTCAACAGTAAATATGGCCGATATGCCTTTAAGCACTGGTATTATTCGGCATTAGTGAATTTTAAAAGTCAAATGGCGCCGGGTTACAATTACCCAAATGACAGTGTAGTTATTTCTCACTTTCTGGCACCGGCGTATGTGCTTGCTTCTATTGGTTTGGATTATAAACCCAACGATTATTTTACTATGTATATCTCACCGATAACCCAAAAAACAACCATTGTAAACGACAGTAAATTAAATTCGGTTGGCGCCTTTGGTGTGGATTCGGGCAAGGTAATTCGAAGTGAATTTGGTGCTTATGCACGTATTCAATTTCAGAAAGATATTTTCACGAATGTGAATCTAAAAACAAAACTCGAATTGTTCAGCAATTATGCAGAGAAACCACAAAATATAGATGTGAACTGGGAAACTTTATTGGCGATGAAAGTGAATAAATATATTTCTGCAACCTTGAGCACTACTTTAATTTATGATGACAACATCAAAATCCCCATTGATAAAAACAACGATGGAGTAGTTGAAAAATCAGGCCCTCGGGTGCAGTTTAAAGAAGTTTTTGGTATTGGTCTATCGTATAAATTTTAATTCATTTTAAACAAACATAGGCTATGAAAAAAGGACTTTTGCTATACACACTTTTGATTGTGCAATACTGTGCACTTGCACAAAACAGTCAAAAGCAATATGGGCTTGGTATACATGTTGGAACGCTTGAATACAATGGAGATTTGGGTAATGCATTTTATAAATTTAATGACCCTCACTTATTAGGAGGCCTAACCTTATCAAAATACATGTCGCCTTCCTGGAATATCGAAGGAATGATTGCAGCAGGTAAATTGGGTTACACGCCAAATCGCAAGCCAAATCAGTTTCGTGGAAATTTAATTGACTTTAATGTGTATGCGAAATTTAAATTTAACAATGGAAAATTGTTGAAAGAAGATGCCGTACTTGCACCCTATCTTTTTATTGGAATTGGCGATGCTTATTACAAATCACGCTATTTATCTTATAAACAGCTTGTTCCCAAAGGTTATGGAATGGATTTTAATTTTCCATTTGGAGCTGGGGTTCAAGTTAGATTAGGTGAAAATGCAGCTTTGAGAGTGCAATCCACTTTTCATTATTCCGTTACCGATACCTATGATGGAACTAAAGAATCAAAAACAAATTACAACGATGGGTATTTGTATAATACTGTTGGGCTGGTTTTTAATCTTGGAAAAAAGGACACGGATAAAGATGGTATTGCAGATAAAAAAGATAAATGTGTTGCAACTCCACTTAAAGTACTAGTGGATGTTAGTGGATGCCCCTTAGATAAAGACAGTGATGGTATTGCAGATTATTTGGATAAATGCCCCGAGGTAAAAGGGGTAGCATCTGCAGATGGTTGTGCGGATGCAGATAAGGATAGTGTGCGCGATGATCAGGATGCTTGTATAAATGCTTATGGTCCTGTAAAATTTAGAGGTTGCCCAGATAATGATGGTGATGGTGTTCCGGATGTTTATGACAAATGCCCTAAATTGCCCGGAACTGTGGAATTAAATGGCTGTGCCGATGCTGATGGCGATGGCGTGATGGATGATGTGGATGCTTGTCCAACTGAAAAAGGAACTACACTGAACAACGGGTGTGCTGACACTGATGCGGATGGCGTTTTGGATAAAAATGATAAATGTCCTAATGAAGCAGGCATTGCTACAAATGCCGGATGCCCTGAGATTAAAGAAGAAACAAAAAAGATATTCGAGCAAGCTTTGCGAGGAATTCAATTTGAAACGGGGAAGGACATCATTAAGAAACAAAGTTTTAGTATCTTGGATAATGTAGTTCGGGTGATGGTAGAAAATAAAGCGTATAAACTTAATATTGACGGACATACAGACAATCAAGGTGACGATGCAAAAAACATGTTGCTATCTCAAAATCGCGCCAATGCAGTGAAAAATTATTTGATTGGCAAAGGTGTTGAAGCCAGCCGACTGGAAGCAACCGGCTATGGTGAAACCCAACCATTAGAATCAAACGATACAAAAGAAGGAAGAACAAAAAACCGTCGCGTTGCATTTACAGTGAAGTTTTAATTTTAATTAGTTCAAAAAAACCTTGCAGACGCTACGTTTGCAAGGTTTTTTTATGAGTGTTAAAAAGGCTACAAAATTCTGATTACTTTTGGCGCAATTAATTTAAACCCAATTTAGAGAGATGATTGATATTAATGCCATTTTCACCATTGACGGACTTATCAGTTTAGTTACTCTTACATTTCTTGAAATTATATTAGGCATCGATAATATAATTTTCATCTCAATTGTTTCCACAAAGTTACCTCGAGCAGAGCAGCGTAAGGCAAGAGCATGGGGACTTTCACTTGCCTTATTGTTCAGAATTGCTTTGCTTTTTAGCATATCTTGGATAATTGGTTTGAAAGATCCGTTTTTTTATATTTCTGAATTTGGAGTGACCGGCAAGGATATTATATTGTTTGCAGGTGGCGTTTTTTTAATTATTAAGACAATGCTAGAAATTATTGAAAAAATTAATTCTCCTTTACAAAAGGAAAAAGAATTTGGAACCTTAACCTTGAAAAGTGCCATTTTACAAATAGTTTTCTTAGACATCATTTTTTCTTTTGATAGTATTTTAACTGCAGTAGGGTTAGTACGAAATGTTATGCTAATGGTAATTGCCGTGGTTATTGCCATGATAGCTATGCTTGCATTTTCCGAAAAGGTGAGTGATTTTATTAATAAGCACCCTACTGTAAAAATGCTGGCACTTGCTTTTTTGGTGATGATTGGAATTGTGCTTGTAGCAGAAGGCTTGCATCAGCATGTTGAAAAAGCTTATGTGTATGTTGCATTAGTATTTTCACTTTCTGTTGAGTTATTAAATATGACTTATCGAAGCAGGGCACATCGCAGGAACGAATAATTCGGTATCATTTAAGAATCTACTTCTGCAAAATGCCGGCATTTATTAAAAAGGTCTAAGAGCAGCATTTCGGCTCATGGTTTATTGAATTGCTTTTCATAATAATTCGACTAATTTTGTGCGCTCATAAAGCATAACTCACCACACTAACTACATGGCACAGTTTGAAATGATAATGCCTAAAATGGGCGAAAGCGTTGCAGAAGCAACAATTATTAAATGGCTTAAAGCTGAAGGAGATACGATAGAGGCCGATGAATCTGTTTTGGAAATTGCAACAGATAAAGTGGATTCAGAAGTTCCGGCGCCAAATGGCGGAAAACTTATAAAACGCTTGTTTCAAGAAGGCGATGTGGTAAAAGTGGGTGCAGTAATTGCATTAATTTCAAGTGATGCAAGTGCTGCTGTGGTTTCAACTCCTACTGTTGTTGCTACAACGCCTGCTAACATTGAAACTCCTAAAAGTGAAGTGGTTGCGCCAATTGCTCAAACTCCATCCAATACTGATTTTAGCGGCTCCGACCGATTTTATTCCCCTTTAGTAAAGAATATTGCAAAAGAGGAGGGAATCACACTTGCAGAGTTAGATAAAATAGCCGGAAGTGGTGCTAATGGCAGACTTACCAAGCAAGATATTCTCGCCTATCTCCCTACAAGGGGCCAACAAATCACTATTCAAACGATAGTAAATCCTGAACCCATTGCTGTTGAGAAGGTTAATATTCCACCTGTAAAATCAGCACCTGCTGTTTCCCTAAGTGGTGGTGATGAAATTATAGAAATGGATCGTATGCGTAAGCTTATTGCCGATCATATGGTGATGAGCAAGCAAACCTCTCCACACGTAACCTCTTATGTGGAGGCCGATGTCACAAATTTGGTAATGTGGAGAAACAAAATTAAGACATCGTTCGAAAAACGCGAAAACGAAAAAATTACTTTTACTCCGGTTTTTATAGAAGCCGTAGCAAAAGCTATAAAAGATTTCCCGATGATTAACATTTCGGTGGATGGAACAAAAATTATTATCCGAAAAAACATCAATATAGGAATGGCAACCGCATTGCCTTCGGGAAATTTGATTGTACCGGTGATAAAAAATGCCGACCAGAAAAACCTTTTCGGCTTAACTAAAGCTGTAAACGACCTCGCCAATCGCGCCAGAATGAATAAACTTGTTCCGGACGAAATTTCGGGAGGTACTTTCACGATAACGAATGTTGGCTCATTTGGAAATGTTATGGGAACCCCAATTATAAATCAACCTCAGGTGGCAATTTTGGCTGTTGGTGCAATAAAAAAGAAACCTGCTGTAATTGAAACTCCGCAAGGTGACGCAATAGCTATTCGACACCTCATGTTTTTATCGTTAAGCTACGACCATAGAGTTGTGGATGGGTCATTAGGGGGTCGATTTGTGAGAAAAGTGGCTGATTATCTCGAAGCATTTGACTTAAACACCGCAATATAGCTCATTAAATGCACTTGTTAATTAATTTAACACGATAGTACTTTGATTTTTGACTAAAAGGAATAAATTTGCAAACAGTAATCTAGAAAAACACTTATTAATTCAAACTTATGATGAAATATCTAAAACTAACTCTGCTTCTTTTAGCCTTTGTATTGAATAGTGCATCGATTATTGCACAAAGCAATGCAAAAAAATACACTGATGCAGATTTTCATTTACTTAATAAGAACTATGCCTTGGCCTTGCCTTTGTATTTGGATGTGCTTACCAGCGATGCAACTAATTCGAATTTGAATTATAAAGTTGGGATTTGCTATTTAAATTCCATCAGTACGGATAATAAAAAGAAGGCAATCCCTTATTTGGAACAAGCCATCAAAAACATCAATAATAATTATGAGGAGTTTTCTCAAACCGAGAAAAAATCACCACCTGAGGCTTATTTTGAGTTAGCAAAAGCATACCACATTGAATATAAATTTGATGATGCTATAAAAAACTTTGAGCTTTATAAGGCCGCAGTGGGTGCAAAAAACTCACCAATTAGCCAAGAAATTGATCGTTGGATTTCTATCTGTAACAATGGAAAAGAAATCATCAAAAGACCTCAAAAAATCACTATTGTGAATTTGGGTGATAGTGTTAACTGCGAATATCCTGATTATGCTCCGGTTATTTCAGCGGATGAATCAACCGTTATTTTTACCTCCAGAAGAAAAGGCGGAACAACAGACGAACTTACAGATGACAATCAATTTTACGAAGACATTTACATCTCTACTAAAAACAGAAACGGGGAATGGGGTACGGCTCGTCCAATTGGTTCTAATATTAATACTCCCGGACATGAGGCCAGTATAGGTCTTTCGGCTGATGGACAACAATTGTTTATTTACCGTTCAACGTTCGATAAAAACGACAATGGTAAAGGTGATATATACAAATCAGATTTAAATGGAGATGTATGGACTGTTCCTCAAAAATTAGGTTCAGATATAAATACACCAGATTCTTGGGAAACCAGTGCTGCTTTGAGTTCCGATGGTCAAACACTTTATTTTGTGAGCGATCGCAAAGGAGGGTTAGGTGGACGTGATATTTATTTTTGCGTGAAACTACCGAATGGTGAATGGAGTAAGGCTCAAAACATTGGAGCACCTATCAATACTGAATTTAACGAAGACGGTCCATTTATTCACCCAGGAGGAAAAGAATTGTATTTTGCTTCTCAGGGGCATAATTCCATGGGTGGATTTGATATCTTTTTCTCTCAAAAAATGGAGGATGATAATGGTATTAAATGGTCTGAACCGGTTAACATTGGTTATCCAATTAATACTACCGATGATGATGTATTCTTTGTTACCTCTACAGATGGAAAAAGAGCGTATTACTCTTCTTTTAACGATAATGGCTATGGTGAAAAAGATATTTACCAATTGTCCTTAGTGGATCAAACAGAGAAAGCACTTGCAGTAATTCGTGGTTATATGAGAATGTTTGATGGAAAACCACTACCCTTTGATGCGAGAATTTCGGTTTATAATGCCGATACCAAAGAAATGCTAGGGATTGAAACAAAACCAAACACCAAGTCAGGAAAATATTTGGTGGTTTTACCAACCAACAAAAAATATACTTTAGTATATGAAGTTCCGGGTTGCGATAAAGTTACACGCGAATTAACTTTGGATGACAATATGAGTTTGAATAAAATTGACCGTGCCTATCAAGTTGACACTGTAATTATGTGTCGTGCACTTACACCTGAACAAGCGCGAGAGGAGCAAAAAAAGGTACCGGGCTATCATAATAAAGATGAGAAAGGAAAAGACATTCCTGAACCTCCTGCTTTGTTGAATCCATTTGAGTTGCAGATTTTCTTTATTTACAATTACAATAAGATACCCGATAACGATGCTAAATACATGGAATTTGTAAATAATATTGCAGATGAAATGAAGAAATCAGACCGAAAAATGGAGATTTCGATTGAGGCAAGTGCTTCTAAAGTTCCAACTGCTACCTTTAAAACAAACGATAAATTATCTAGTTCTCGTGCAGATTTGGGTAAAAAGTCACTCACTGCTGCGTTGAAGGATAAAGGTGTGAACATGAAGAACATTAAATTTGTGAAAGCTGATTATTTAATTCAAGGACCGGAATATAATAACGATTACAAAGAGAACAGATTAGAGTATGAAAAATGGCAGTATATCCGAATTTCAGCTAAGTAATTAGATTAATTTTTAAACGAAAAAATGTTCGTATTCAACAATACGAACATTTTTTTTATACCTATAACATGAAACTAAATTTAAAGCGACCTATAGTATTTTTCGATATTGAATCCACCGGTGTAGATGTTGCGGTGGATAGGATAGTTGAGATTTCATTTTTAAAACTCTTTCCGGACGGAAAACGCGAGTCGCTTACTATGAAGATTAATCCTACCATCCCAATACCACTGAGCTCTTCACTTATACATGGAATTTATGATAAGGACGTTGTGGATGCGCTTACTTTTAAAGATTTGGCAAAACAATTTAGCGCATTTTTAACCAATTGCGATTTAGGTGGTTACAATTCAAACAAGTTTGATATTCCCATTCTTGCTGAAGAATTTTTACGGGCTGAGGTTGATTTTGATTTGAAAGGAAGAAGTATGGTGGATGTGCAAAACATATTTCACCAAATGGAACAACGCACTTTAAAAGCAGCCTATAAGTTTTATTGCGGAAAAGAACTGATTGGTGCGCATGGCGCTGAAGCGGATATTAATGCAACCTATGATGTATTGTTAGCACAATTGGCAAAATATGAGAATGTTGAAATTGAAAACAAGGCCGGTAAAAAAGTTATTCCTGTGGTGAACGATGTGAAAGCCTTACACGATTTTACCATGACCAACAGCAATGCAGATTTGGCCGGTAGAATTATTTTTGATGAGCAAGGCAGAGAAGTATTTAATTTTGGCAAACACAAAGGCAAAGCAGTGGTGGATGTCTTTAAATCAGAACCCTCTTATTATTCGTGGATGATGAATAGTGAATTTCCACTCTATACTAAAAAGGTGTTGACTGCAATAAAATTGAGGGAAATGAATACGAAGTAATAAGCGTAATTATTCCTTTATTATTTTTTGAATTACGATTCCTTTTAGGGTATGAATCCGAATAAAATACATTCCGGGTGCTAAGGTTTCAACCGGCAGCGACAGCGTCATTTTGGAATGAATGCTTGTTTTAAATTTAATTTTTCCTTCCACATCACAAATATCTAACTCATAATTTCGCCCGCAAATTAAACCCGAACTTTCAATGTTTACCAGATTAGAAGCTGGATTGGGAAAAGTCTCGAATTTAACTTGTGAATCATCGTATTCCTTAATACCAACCGGGCAGCGAAAATCTCCAATAAACAAGTCTGGATTTAAACTGGTCGAAAAGGAATCAATTAATAAATAGTTGAATACACTATACTGATACACTTTCGCAGGGTTTATGGATTCTTCCACCAGATTTATATACGGATAGAAACTAACATTCGGATTGCTATCGGGATATTTAATAAGCTTAAGTCTTTTATTAATCAAAAAGGGTCCGTTAGAGTTTAAGTTCCATAAATCAAAATCAAATAATTTTTTTTCATCGTTAGTCCCCAAATTCCCTATTTCGGGTTGATAAACAAGAGATGTTCCAACGATTTCGCTGGCGTGAATACCTGAGTTAGTAAGCAATAAATAAATGGAAAGCGCACCAGTTGTAAGGTTATACTTAACTATGTTAATGCATGAATCGCCTGGGGAACAAACCAGCGTTAAATTTTGAAAATCAAGAACCAAATGTTTTACATTATCCGCATAAGAAGGCAACACAGTATCCATTAACAGTGTATATGAGGGAGAAATAATAGAAAGCTTCGTATGTTGCAATGCATCCTCTCCTGTAATGTATACAGTTTGGTTGTAATTACAATACATTGTTTTAGGAAGCATATTAAGATGAAGTGAAGCAAAGTTTGAGGTAAGGCTAGTATCCAACACAAAAAAGTTTGGCCCTACTGAAGTTGACTTTAATATATAATTAAATCCCCCAATTGATGAAAATGCGGTAATACTATCCATATAAAAAAACTGTTGCGGATAAATTTGAGTTGTATCATATGGATTCGCAAGTGGATAATCAACATAAAATTTTTGGATCTTGGTGGAGTCGCCCACATATAAATATTTTTTAAACCAAGGTCCAATACCTTCAGGCTCCACTTCTAGTGTAGTAATTTTATTGAAAGACTGCAAAGAATCAAAAGCAGTGTAAGAACCACCCATTACAGTTCCAATGGAATGCGGTATACTTAAAGTATCACTTCCATTACAAACAACAATATTCCCATAGTAGCCACAGACATTCTTCACCACCAAATTCACATGCGATTTATTGCCTGATTTCAGCACAATTTCAGCAGCAAAAGTTTCTACATTTAAACACGTCAGCAACAGCCCAAAGACCAGTTTCCAGTATTGTTTAAACAAACTACTCATTTTTTAAGGAGCTTAAATGCTATTTGAATTACAGCGTAAACTTCAAAATAAAAACAACAATTGCATACAATAAAGTAGCGAATACTACTCCACGCGCTGAATAATACCTATCGGTTTGAATAAAAATAAAAAACACGGCCAGGTTGCCAAGCACGCACAAACTTAGCAGCGGAAGAAAAATACGTTTCATAAAAGTTTCGTACAAAAAGGTATCGACACGGATGTAGTAAAAATTGATTTTGTAATACACCAGCAATACAATCAGCGGAGTAATAATTCCGAGCAGTAATCCAAGCAAAAGTTTGTCGTATTTTTTTATTTCAGGCTCCATGCTTTTAATTTATCGATAGCTGAATAAGCTGTAAAATCAATATGTACCGGAACTATTGAAATAAAATTATTTTTCAGTGCCCATTCATCGGTATCCTCTTTGTGGTCTTGATCTTTAAAATATCCGGTTAACCAGTAATAGGGTTTGCCGCTTGGGTCGTGGCGTTCCTCCAAATCTTCCACCCACATGGCTTTAGCTTGGCGACACACTTTTATACCAGCAATCAACTCCGCTTTTACATCCGGAAAATTTACATTCAGGCATACGCCACTTGGAAGGTTTTCGGCCAACATTTTTTCGCAAATCGATTTCACATATTTTTTTGTGGCCGAAAAATCAGCATCAATAGAATGATTGCACAAAGAAAAACCAATGGATGAAATATCTTCGATAGCCCCTTCAACCGCAGCACTCATGGTACCTGAATAAATAACATTGATGGAAGAATTGCTCCCGTGATTAATTCCGGAAACAATTAAATCCGGTTTGCGTGGCATTAATTTATTGATGGCCATTTTTACACAATCTACCGGAGTTCCGCTGCAGCTGTACTCGGTATGCTTTCCATCCAAACTCAATTTTTGAATACGCAAGGTAGAATTTATGGTAATGGCATGTCCCATGCCTGATTGCGGACGATCGGGAGCAACTACAAACACCTCCCCTATTTCGTGCATTACCGATACGAGCGTGCGAATGCCGGGTGCATTGATTCCATCGTCGTTGGTTACTAAAATTAAAGGCTTTTTTGAATTCATAAAAGTATGTGCCACGAAATTAAAAATTAAGCCGCACAAAAAGCATTAATCTTTATTTTGCAGAAGAATCACTAACAAGAATCTTGTAAATCTTCCTTCCGGAGGAAGCGGTTTCAAGCTCTAGAAAATAAATACCTGTGTAAAGATTGTCAATGCTGATGCTAAAATCGTTTTCTTTTCCTTGGCGAACAATTTTTCCGATACTGTTATACAATTTAATTTCCCGAAACAGAACCTCCTTGTTTAACTCAATGCTATGATTAATTACATCGTGAAAAAAAAGCGGCTTTTGTATTTGATTAAACTCATTTATAGCGCTGGGATTGGGATAATAAAAGCCGAGGCTGTCAAGCCAAAAGGTAGAAGAAAGACCCCATGCAGAAGATTCGAAAACCAGCACAACACTGTCGGGAGTTTGATTGCTTTGATAGACTAAAGGCAATTCGAATGCTGTCCAATTAGCAGTGGGATAAAATTGCATAGTGCTTTCAGCGTAAGCAACTGTATCAATTTGCTGCAAAGTTGAATTGTATTTCTTGAGCAATATTCGTGCTTTTCCAAAATTAGTAAGCGATGGCGAAGTGTTATCGAATTTAAAGTGCCCTCTTAATTTAGATGGTCTGAAAGGAAAAGGAGTACCGCCCTTTACAAAATCCAAATAGCCTTGGCTATCGGTATAAAAATGATTTCCGTTTGTGATAAATCCTTTGTAGGGGTTCCCATCCACTCTTACTTTTCCGTTTACAGAAAACAATTTAATTGCAAGCGCACCTTCAAAGGCATTTGCGTATTCTAATTGAACCGTTTGCAACAATTCGTGGTATTGTAATCCAACAGAAACATAATGAGTATTAGGAGTATGAGGTTGCACTGTATCGATAGTCCAGTTGTACCAAGCATCGGATGTTATCCAGGAATGAATTCTATCGATGCCCCCAATGTATGCACTGTCGAAGCCTGGGTTTTCGATATTTTGTGCCTTTGGTAGTAAAGATTGAAAAAGCAAAAAGGCTCCTAGGTATAATTTTGTTTTCATGATTTAAAAAATTAGGTAATTAAAGGTACTTACAAAATTTAAAAAAACATACACCGTTAAACGATTTTTTTTAAACCAGAATTGAATTTTTGGAAACTTAAAAATGAAAAGCTAACAATATTTGTGCTTGAATCTCGTTAGTTGTGTAGGGTTATAATTTTCATTTATGGAAAATTAAAAACTTCGGCATCTCTCCTACAACATCATTTAACTAAAACCAATTGTCATGAAAAATTTAATAAATGCTTCAGACAACTTTACTGAATTGTTGTTTGAAAAACGAAATAAAAATTACGGCGCTTACATCCTCCGAAAGGAATACGAACAAAACCTGCTTAAATCCTTTTCTACGGCTATGCTTTCAGTACTGCTCTTTGCAGGAATTTTTGCTGTTCTGAACCAAAAAAATGCCGAAACAATTTTGCCTTTGCAAAAAAAGGAATTTGAACAAATAAAGATTGAGATTGACCTCACTTACCTTAACAAAACAAAGGTAATGCCGCTTGCTGAAAAAGTGCATGTTGCACAAAGTAAAAGTGAAGCTAATAAAGATGTTGTGGCGGAGATAAAAGATGATGCCCCCATCGTGGAAACAATTAAGCCTGCAGAAGACTTAAGTGCGCATTCAGCTGTTTCAACAAGTGGTAGCACTTCCGAATTACCGGCAGTGCTTCAAACCGGAGCTAGTGGTTCAGAAAGTGCCGGGGGAATGGGTTTAGGCGAAACAACTAAGAACTTAGCGGAAATAGATATTGCACCTGAATTTCCGGGAGGAATAGATAAGCTTATGGAATTTTTATCGCACCATATTGTTTATCCTATGCAGGCTAAAGAAAATGGAATAAAAGGAACTGTTTATGTTTCCTTTATGGTGGATAAAAACGGAAAAGTTAAAGAAGTGAAAATTGCAAAAGGGCTTTATTCTGCCTGTGATGCAGAAGTGATGCGTGTAGTTAATTTATTTCCACCATGGAAACCCGGTATTTATAAAGGAAAAAATGTTAATGTGGTTTTTAGCTTGCCGGTAAAATTTGAACTCCGCTAATAAAAAAATCGTTGCGTGTCCTTTGTAATTAGGAGCTATTTGCTTAGAAGTGACACATTTTCTGAATCTACTCAACTAACAAATTGCTGTTTATAAGTTAGGTCTTAACAAACAGGTTCACCCTTGGCTTCTCGCTAATTTAGCGGATATTTTAAACAATATAAAAATTAAGAAAATATGCTTTCATCCATTCTTCTTCAAATAACAAGTACCGCAGGTGTTGCACAGGATACGCTCAGCAAAGTAGCGAATACCGCAGTTGCCGCAACTACAGCAGCTTTGCCGCCAAAGGAAGATTCATTGTCATTGCTCACCCTCATCATGAAAGGGGGCTATATTATGATTCCGATTGGCATACTTTCCATCATAAGTATTTATATTTTAATTGAGCGCTACATCACTATCCGTAAGGCAAACAAGATGGAGGGCAATTTTATGCTTACCATAAAAGATTATATCTCCACCGGAAATATGACTGCTGCAAAAGCTTATTGTAAAAGCGGAAACACCCCCGTTTACAAGATGATTGAAAAAGGTGTTAACCGCATTGATAAACCCATAAAAGAAGTGGAAAGTGCTATTGAAGGCGTAGGAAAACTGGAAGTAGCCAAGCTGGAAAAAAATCTCAACATATTGGGAATTATTGCCGGTATAGCACCTATGTTTGGTTTCATTGGAACGATAAGCGGGGTTATTAAAATATTTTATAATATCTCGCTTGCGGATAACATTAGCATTGGATTAATTTCGGGAGGTTTGTATGAAAAGATGATTACCAGTGCTGCCGGATTAGTTGTGGGTATATTTGCTTATGTAAGCTATCATGTGTTGAGTATGATGGTGGATAGTGTGGTAACAAAAATGGAAACAGCCAGTGTTGAATTTATTGATTTATTACAAGAACCTGCACTATGAGTTTAAGGAGAAATAAACACCGCTTTGCCGCAGAGGTAGGCGCATCCTCAATGAGTGACATCATGTTTTTTTTGATGTTGTTTTTTCTCATTGTATCAACGCTGGTAAATCCGAGTGTAATTAAACTCTTGTTGCCCAAAGCCTCATCTGTGCAAACCATGAGCAAACAGCAATTCACGGTAGATATATCGAAAGACAAAGAAATTTATTTAAACAACAAACCCATCGCATTTGAAAATTTGGAAGGCCAGCTTCGCATTTTAATAAGTGGTGTTTCAGAAGCTACTATTGTGCTTCGTGTCGACAATTCGCTGACCGTGCAAGACCTTGTGGATGTGCTGGAGATAGGAAATAAATTAAAAGTGCGCATGGTAATGGCTGCCAAAACCACTAAATAAAATGGCTCAAGAAGAACAAAACAATAACCGCATTGCTGCGCTGGTGGGAACATTGCTGTTTCATGGCCTGCTTTTGCTTTTGTTTTTATTGATCGTATTTAAAACACCCATTCCTCCTTTTCCGGATGCTGGAAGTCCGGGTATTGAAGTAAATTTTGGAACTTCGGATGATGGGATGGGCGAAGTACAACCACGAGAGGCAACCAGTTTAAAAAACTCACAAGCACCTGAGTTAACAGAGGAAATAAAAACGAAGATTGAAAAGCTAACTGCCCCTGTTGAAGAAGCCGTGGTAACGCAAGAAACAGAAGATGCACCCGAAGTATTGAAACAAAAACCGGCAACAGAAACCGTTACCAAGGCGGTTGAAACTCCTGTTAAAGATATAGAGCCGCCCAAGCCTGTAGTGAATGCAAGTTCATTGTACAAAGGAAAAAGCAAATCAGATGGCGGTAGCAACGGCAGTGAAGGAGAAACCGGAAAACCCGGCGATCAAGGCTCACCTGACGGCAGCATGGATTCGAAATATCATGGACCCGGTGGCGGGCATGGAGACACCCCAGGAGCAAACGGCCCCGGTGGTGACGGTGGTGGAATATCTTACAGCTTAGGCGGCCGTAAATCGCAAAAAATACCTATTCCGGAATATACCCAGCAAGTGGAAGGGCGCGTGGTGGTAGAAATTTCGGTGGATAAATTAGGAAATGTAATTAGCGCAAAACCCGGCGTGAAAGGCTCTACGACTACCAACTCTTATCTTTTAGAAAAAGCAAAACAAGCGGCACTCCGCGCTAAGTTTAATGCCAAACCGGATGCTCCCGATGAGCAACGCGGCACGATTGTATATAATTTTCTTTTAAAATAAATTCGCTTTACCCTTAAAATTCAATTTGTTGCGCTGAAAGTTTCAGATTATATTCGCAAAATTTTTGTAGGGTATGAATTACAAACAAGCGCTTGATTATTTGTATGCCAGCTTGCCAATGTTTCAACGCATTGGTGCTGCTGCTTATCGCGCAGATTTAACCAATACGGTTGCCCTGTGTAAGCTGCTAAAAAATCCTGAAAAAAAATTTAAAACCATACACATTGCCGGTACCAATGGGAAAGGCTCGGTTTCGCATTTGCTTGCATCCATCCTGCAAAGCGCCGGTTATCGAGTAGGTTTGTATACCTCCCCTCATTTAAAAGATTTTAGGGAGCGCATTAAAATCAATGGCAAAATGATTAGTCAGCACGATGTGGTTGATTTTGTGGAGAAATACAAAAGCGGTTTTGAAAAGATAAAACCTTCCTTTTTTGAAATTACCGTTGGAATGGCATTTTGCTATTTCGAAAAAGAACAGGTTGATATTGCCATAATTGAAACCGGTTTAGGAGGAAGATTAGATTCCACAAATGTGATTAAACCCTTGTTATCGGTGATTACCAATATTAGTTATGACCACCAGGCATTGCTTGGAGAAACTTTGGAAAAAATTGCACTTGAAAAGGCCGGAATCATAAAATTAAAGACTCCTGTGGTGATTGGTGAAATGCAAGCTGAAACACGCTTTATTTTTTCTAAAGTAGCGATTCAACATAAATCCGAACTATTTTTCGCGGATCAAAAATATAAGGTGAAACAAGCGCTTACCAAAGGAACTGTTGCTCCCGTTCAAGTGTTGGATATACTTCAAAATGGTAAAAGCTATTTAGAAAAAGTAGAATTGCCATTATTAGGCCTTTACCAGCACAAAAACGTTTGCACCGTTTTGCAAGCCATTGAATTGTTGCAACAACAATCCTTTATCGTTACTGAAAAGGATATTAGAGCAGGGATAGCGAAAGTGATTGTGCAAACCGATTTGCAAGGGCGTTGGCAAATTTTAGGACGCAATCCGCTCATTGTTGCAGATACCGGTCACAATGAAGCGGGCTTAAAGGAAGTGGTAAAGCAGCTTGAAACAACGCCTCACAAAAAGTTACATTTTGTGATTGGCGTGGTAAATGACAAGGACATTAGTAAGCTACTGAAAGTACTTCCTGCTAAAGCGATATACTATTTCTGTAAGGCAGAATTACCAAGAGCTTTGAATGAAAAGGAACTTGAGGCACAGGCCAAAAAAGCAGGTTTAAAAGGTAAATCGTATGATTCGGTGTATGATGCCTTAAAAGCCGCCAAGAAAAATGCTACAAAAGAGGATTTAATTTTTATTGGAGGCTCAACGTTTACAGTGGCTGAGGTGGTTTAAAAAACGAAATATGTTTATTAACGACAAAAGCCCCGCACATTGCGAGGCTTTTTGTTGGCTTGACTGAACTAAATCTCGAACCATTTTCTAGAAGACATAAAGGTTATTGCCAGTATGATTTCTCATTTGAAAATCAAAACGGAATAAGTTAAACCTATATCCTTTTATTGCATTTACAGCGATTTATGACTTTTAAACCCTGAAAAAAGATATAAAAACTAATCACTTAACACTAGCGACCTTACCTCGACCTGTAATCTTTTTCCGATTAGATACATTATAGTAATAGTTGCCATTCCGAATAGTCTCAAGGCGGTATTTTTGTTTCTTGCGTTAGCAACTTATTACTAAATAGCATTTTACAATTTCCACTCCCATTTGTGATCAGATTAATACCCAACGCTGCTAAAAAAGGAAAACTTCATCATGCTTCATAATCATGGCCTTTACATGGTTTTTGTGAATAAATTACCCAATTAACAACTGTTAAGGGTTTGAAATATGTTCCTTGCTTATTGGTTATTTTTTATCGATCTCTACGCAGAATTCGAATCTAAGAGATATAAATTTACTACTAAAATGGCGCAATGCGGTGTTTTTGTTTATTACAATAAAAATGCAAATTTAAAGCATCTGCTTTGCAAACGGGGATGAGTGCTGGTCAATTTTATATGCTCTTCTTTTAAATCCTATTCACACCCTATTCAAAGATTATTTTTTTGTAGTATGTTGAGTCTTTTATTTGAACTCTTAACAAATAAATCCCAATCAATTTCATTGGTAGCACAATTTCTCCTTTGCTAGGTTCTGTTTCGTAAATAATATCTCCTAATAAATTTAAAATAGTTAATTTAACTACTTCCTTTTTTAGTAAACTAATTTTAAATCTTCCGCTATTAGGGTTGGGTACAATTTGTAAATCGGCATCTTTGTTATATTGATTTATCCCAACGGAATTAAAATTAAATGGTGCAGAAATATTTTTACAGCCATTCGAATCCGTAACTTGTACAGTATAACTTCCATTTTGAGTAACTACATGTTGCATAGAATCTGCACCAATTATTACTCCACTATTCAAATACCATTGGTAACTCGTAAATGCACCACAAATTAAACTATTATTACTTTGTTGGATGACCGGCTGCGTTGGAATAGTGTTTACTAATAACGAATAAATTGGTGAACTTGCAACACAACCTAGATTATTCGTAATGGTTACAAAATATAAACCTGTATTTTTTACAATTATTGACTGCGTTGTATCTCCGGTGTTCCAACTATACGAAGCTGCTGAATTCGCTGTTAGTACCAATGAATCACCATAGCATATAGCAGATGGTCCATTTGCAGCTATTGTTGCACTTGTTGTACCTGGACATGAAATTGATGCCCCCCATCCCATTGATTGAGCAGCTATGTTTCCTGTAATAAATTGAAAAGTTATTGAAGAGCCGCTTGATTGAACTGTGAATGGCGCTATTCCACTACCATACGAGCCAATTAAAGGTGCAGCTGTTGTGGTCCCATCATATGCATTTAAACCATAAGTTGTGGTGAGTGAACTAAAATCAAATTTTATGGAACAGCCGCTTGTTGAATTAAAAGTTACAGTGTGTGAGCTGTTGAGCTTGTAGTTTAGGTTTGGCCCACCGCTATCATAAAACAATCCACCACAAGTATTAATTGTTCCGCTAATCATACTCATTGTGTAAACTGGAAAAGTTGAGCAAGTCATTATTCCTTGCCAACCAGATGTGTTATAAACTCCATCCGAAATAAATTTAAAAGTGATACAAGCACCCGCTTGAGGCGAAGAAATAATAGCGCCTACATTTGAACCTACATAAACACCAATAGGAGCTGTTGAAGCAGTGCTACCGCTATAAACAAAAAGTGTATCACCCGACGCTAATTCGAACTGATTAGGGAAATTAAAAATAAGGTAATCGTTCGAAGTAGTAGGGCAAAAGGTCATTGTTGAGGTTTGGTTTAAAGCATAAAATGAATCTGCTCCACCATCGTCATAAAAAATACCGTCACATGCGGTTACAGTTTGTCCATTGTTTAGTGGATAAGCAGTTAGCACTGGAGTTGAACAGGATATGGTGGCTGCCCATCCTGCAGATTGTGCAGAAACATTGCCTGTAATAAACTGAAAGGTAAGCGCAGTGCCGGAGGATTGAACACTGAATGGCCCTAAAACACCGCTATACGAACCTATCAGAGGAGCATTTAGCGTATTGCCATCGTACACATTTAAATTATAAACAGTACTCAACGAACTGAAATTAAACAGCAAGCGATTTCCATTCGATGAATTAAAAGTTACCAGGCTATTGCTATTCGTTTTATAATTGCCGGTTGGTCCGCCATTATCATAAAACAATCCTCCACAAGTAGGAATTGTACCACTAACCATGTTCATAGTATACCGCGGATTTGTGGCAGAACAAGTCATTATTCCTTCCCAACCAACTGTGTTAGAAACTCCATCTGAAATAAATTTAAAAGTAATACAAGCACCCGCTTGAGGTGAAGAAATAATAGCGCCTACATTTGAACCTACATAAACACCAATAGGTGCCGTTGAAGCAGTGCTACCGCTATAAACAAAAAGTGTATCACCCGACGCTAATTCGAACTGTGTGGGGAAGTTAAAAATAAGGTAATCATTCGAAGTAGTAGGGCAAAAAGTCATTGTTGAGGTTTGGTTTATAGCATAAAGTGAATCAGCTCCACCATCGTCATAAAAAATACCGTTACATGCGGTTACAGTTTGTCCATTGTTTAGCGGATAAGCAGCTAGCACTGGAGTTGAACAGGATATGGTGGCTGCCCATCCTGCAGATTGTGCAGAAACATTGCCAGTAATAAATCGAAAGGTAAGAGAAGTGCCAGAGGATTGAACACTGAATGGTCCTAAAACACCGCTATACGAACCTATCAGAGGAGCATTTAGCGTATTGCCATCGTACACATTTAAATTATAAACAGTACTCAAGGAACTGAAATTAAACAGCAAGCGATTTCCATTCGATGAATTAAAAGTTACCAGGCTATTGCTATTCGTTTTATAATTGCCGGTTGGTCCGCCATTATCATAAAACAATCCTCCACAAGTAGGAATTGTACCACTAACCATGTTCATAGTATACCGCGGATTTGTGGCAGAACAAGTCATTATTCCTTCCCAACCAACTGTGTTAGAAACTCCATCTGAAATAAATTTAAAAGTAATACAAGCACCCGCTTGAGGTGAAGAAATAATAGCGCCTACATTTGAACCTACATAAACACCTATAGGTGCCGTTGAAGCAGTGCTACCGCTATAAACAAAAAGTGTATCACCCGACGCTAATTCGAACTGTGTGGGGAAGTTAAAAATAAGGTAATCATTCGAAGTAGTAGGGCAAAAAGTCATTGTTGAGGTTTTGTTTATAGCATAAAGTGAATCAGCTCCACCATCGTCATAAAAAATACCGTTACATGCGGTTACAGTTTGTCCATTGTTTAGTGGATAAGCAGCTAGCACTGGAGTTGAACAGGATATGGTGGCTGCCCATCCTGCAGATTGTGCAGAAACATTGCCAGTAATAAATCGAAAGGTAAGAGAAGTGCCAGAAGATTGAACACTGAATGGTCCTAAAACACCGCTATACGACCCTATCAGAGGAGCATTTAGAGTATTGCCATCGTACACATTTAAATTATAAACTGTACTCAAGGAACTGAAATTAAACAGCAAGCGATTTCCATTCGATGAATTAAATGTCATCGTTAAATTTTGATTAAGATAATAGTTAGCCAAAGGTCCACCGCTGTCATAAAAAATTCCACTACAAGTAGAAACAGTATCATTACCCATGTTATAAGTTTGAGAAAAGGAGCTGAAGTTTAAGCCAGTTATCATCAGGCATAAGGCAATTAGGTTCTTTTTTAACATGCGCAAGTATTTTTTAGAGAATATTACTATTAGTATCTATAATTCTATTTAAATATGAACCAACATTCAACCCAAGTCTGAAGAATTGCTGGTTATAATGTAAATATATCTTCACATCTGAGTTTGAACTTATTTCATAACCTCATCTCACTCCCCAAACAACTTCCATTACAAGGTCTTTAAAAAAATATTTATATCCATTTAAAATACCCAGTGCATGAAATTCTTGCTTTGCATTTACATTCAAGGTTAGTCCAGTAATTTTTTTATTTCGATTTAAATATTCAATAAAAGTTCATAAGAAATAACCTAAAATTTAATAATTTCTTTTTATTTTGAAAACCTTTGTATGGTGAAATCATCAAGTCCTGATTCTATAATTACTAAAGAATCCGAAGTAACTTTAATAATTCGCCAGTTTGTGAGTCTTGTTGTACTATCTCTTAATAAACTAAGAAGAAGTTCATCATTTTTTAAGCTCCACTTGCCACGAACATTATTTGTTCGACTCCTCACAAAATCCCCATTTGACCTAAGATCTAAAAAATAATTTGTATCAACCCCTTGAGGACTAAGTGTATACTCTCCACCTGGTTCATCGTGATATTGATAGCAAAGTTTCCAATTGAACGTTAATTGACTTTCCTCAATTTTTCCAGATTGAAAAGCAGTTGTCAATAGAATTGCAGAAAAGATAATAAAAAGTCTTAATCTCATAATCATCTTTGATTTAATTCTTGAATTTTACTTTTAAGTTCTTCATTCTGCTCCTTTAAACACTCAATTTGTTTAAATAGCTCAGTAATGTCAAGCCTGACTTCTTCACTATTTGCCAATTATTGCTAAGAACTTGTGAATAGCCTCTCATCGAATTGATCAATGAAAGTAGAAAGGCAAATATATTTTTTGTCATACAATTTAAATCAAAAGCAGTTCGTCCATTGGTTGAACTGCTTAAAATTAATAAATAATCTAATTTACTTTACGATGCCTTGTTTACATATACCAATCAAACTAGTTCTGGTCACAACTTTTACAATGTAAAATCCGGGAGCACATCAGAAGTTAAAAAATTAATAGCTCTTATCTATTCAAGCAGATCATAAGGTGTTTAATTAATTAAGAACGATATGGCACAATCACATTACCTACCGTTCGTCCGAAGTATATAAAAAGCGGATTATAGAAAATGAAAAAGCCCCGCAAATTGCGAGGCTTTTGGTGGGCTTCACTGACCGAATCTCGAACCATTTTCTAGAAGATATGGGGGTTATTGCGGATTTATATCCATTTCTTGAAAAATTTTAAAAAGATAATTAGATAATTTGAGGATTAGCCCGGCTAGTATTGAAACAAGATCGTAGGGGGTGAATTTATTTTGAATGCCAATCAGATAATATAATACTATCTTTTTATTTTTTTTTCTGAATTATCGGCCAAATCACTTCCGTAATTACCTCGTCTTCATTATATTGATTACGTATCTGATCTATAATTACACTTCTTCCTTTTTCAACCAATACCCTATTTCTTTGAAGTGAAATCGAAATATGTTGAAAATAATTTATATCGACTCCGCAAAAGTTTCTAAAATCAAGCATTTGTTGATCTTGTTGCTTCTTCAAATCTTTCGGATCTAAATAGTCTATGTTAAAAACACTGCTAAAAAAAAACGGAGAATCCTTTGAAGGATTTCCAATAAAATCTAACCATAAGTAATAATAATCTGTTGTCATAAATTAGGGTTTTCTAATTGTTTAAAGCACTAATCATCTTATTTAAATACTAATATCCGATTTGAAAATAAAAGGTCAAAAAAAATTAAAAACCTAATTCTTTCCACAATCTAAATTCCATCCTTCGTCAAATATAACATCGAGAGTACCTGCTTTACACGCATCAATTGCATCCTTCAAAACATCTCTATCAGTTGTGCTACAAGGATAGTCTTTAGAATATTTTTGTTCATCAACTTTGATGTTAAATCTACAAAATTTCCAATTCCATAATGACAAATTATCTTTGCATTACAATTAATGGGCGCTAATTGAATAGTTGGCTGAAAACGCACGGTTTTTGAAATTAAATTCAATCTAGCATGCGTTTGACATGAAGTATCACAATCTGCTTTATTTTGAAATGGCTCTGACAAAATAACCTCAGAATTCATTGAGATATTATGAATTCAAAAATCTTCTTGATATTATTCCATTGAGATAGGAAAGTCGATCAATATTACATTTCATTGAAAAAACATCACTAAAAATAATTGATGACCCGTCCCAAGGAATTATTTTAAAATAAAAATAATGTTCTTGTAGTAGATTATTTTTGTTGTAAAACTAACATTGTCATTGGTCACATTAAATGGTGGGTAATAAGCATAACTACATTTTCCAATTCCAGTACCATTGCATCTAATTATTCCAACATTATATATCTGCTCTTTATCATACTGTAGATTTACGTTAACCATTAAGAATGCTCCATCTTGATTATTATATGAACTACCTTTCCATCAAATAATTTTCATAAAATGAATGTTCAATAGTGATAATTGATTTACCCATCGAATCTTTGGTAACTGAAAATCCCCAGTGGATGAACTATTCTGTCTTATATCATCATAATCAACTAAATTGAAATAATTAACGAGGGAGCCGTTGGCACGATCAAAGATGATATTGATACATTTTTGTAAATTTGAGCCCTGAATAATGAGCTGGTTATTTTCAAATGAACACTCTACATCATTCTCCAAAAAGTAGATTTTGGTATTTCAGGAATCTTAATCGTGTCAAAATTAACTCCATTCTTTCCGTTAGGCTCTATATCTGAAAGATAATAATGATACTTCATAAGTAATTGTTGATATTGTGATAGGCTATCAATCAAAATTGGTAATGAATCATTTTGTGATTTTGAAAGTGTGATAAACTTTAAGTCATTTTTATTTGCTATTAATTTTACCCTTTCAAGCTTTTTTCCTGCTTCGGAAAAATTTGAAATAATTTGAGCCAAACACTTTTCTTTAGAAATATCATAATAATCAGGTTCTAAAGAAAAAAACTCTTTTATATGTAAATCTTTATAATCCTTACAAAAGAAGCCCAAAGTAGCAGAATTCTTAACATTAATACTTTTAAAATATTTTGATAACCCCTCCTCTATTTTATTGAGGGAAAAATCAATATCTGATTGAGCATTAAGATTCCTAATAAAGAATCAAATTTTCTAAACCTCCACCTCCTCGTGTTAATACGCTTACTTCTATATCCTTATGATTAGATGAGCTCTTCATGTATTCTTTTACTTTTGCCTCTACACTAGCTGAGATAATAGCACCATTAAATCCGATTTTCCCACCTTTAGTTACTTCCTTTACAATCTCTGAAGTATTACTCGACATTTTTATTATGATATAAATGGAAGAATATCTTCGGGCCATTATAGGTATTTTGCTGCCATAAATCTCTTTAAATTTTGTAGGATTCTTGGCAAGTTTACGAGCTTCGGGTTTTACTTGAGTGATATCAATTGAAAGGTGTTCATATTCACAGTATCCTTTAATTACAGCATAAATTGTCGATTGGTTAAACTTTGAGCTGTTTATCGCATGATAAAACGCATTTGCAGTTACGCCAAATCCACTAGCGTTCATTTTAAATCAAAATCAAGACTTTGTTCTAGTTGGCTTCTATCAAAAAACAATTCTAGCTTAAATTTTGCATCATTTACACCTTCACTAGTGGTGGGCTTTATGGTGTAAAATACAGGACTTTCTTTTATTTTATCCAGATGATAAGGTGAAAGCCTCTTCCAAGTTCAAGAGTCATATCTGAGCCAAACGAATAATTTGCTTCAAGAGGGTAGATTGGAACTCCCTCAAATAACCTTCTTTGACTATATCGATGCTCTTCTTCCGGGATGAGTATTTACTTTGTTCAATATCCCTTCTGTGTTAGGTTGGGATAAAACCGAAGTACAAACTAATACAGAGAGACAAAAATTATTATTCTTTTCATATGCTAATAAATCATTACAGTTGAGATAAGATGACCATTAAGAAAGGAATAGGTTATTGTATTGCCTTCAGTTATGACCTGCCCATCATCCAAAGGTCTCCATATACGCATCCAATCGTCACCTTCCCAATTATTTTATATTGAGCAGCAACAATAATCTCAACACTTCCAGAACTACGATTTTGATCACAATTATATTTTGACAAAAGCAGAATTTCCTTGATCTCCTGTTGACTATTAAATTTATGAATTGGAAAAGAGTTATTATCTAATGAAAATACCGCTATTTCAATTGAAAATCTCCTACTTTAGTTGGGACCATTGGAGAATCGCATTTTATTGAAAAGTAGTGAGGCTTTTAAGCGTGAAAGAAAAGGCAGCCGAAGACAGATTGGATTTATCTTCAAATGGATTGTCCATAATATTTTGAACTTTTTGCTAAATAATTTTTGAAAGCAAGTTTTGTTTATTAACTGTTTTTTTGCTGTTTTAATTTAGCAGTGGAAAATCCAATTTCTTGGATAATTTGAATTTTCAACTTTTTGGGAAGATTTCTTTAGCAATCCAATATTTGAGAATTTGATTCCTTACATTTTTTTAGCATAAAAATATAGTTTTAGTGAATAAAATTTATTTTATTCTTTATTCTTGAAGGTTTATCTGGTCATGCAGTTTAGATTTATTGCATATTTCAATTTTCAAATTATATCAGTTTATTTCTGACAGAACATTTCATATAGATTAGCGTGCATGCATTATAGATAATCATGCGTCTGGTGTTTTTACTTGAACACATGAAAGATGAGTCGGTTCCTCTACCTCTTCGGTGGAGCTGGCTTGGGAGGGGATTGTTCCCCGCAGATCCACTTGGATAACCTTTCACCGTGCTTGGTCTTGGTCCTTCAACGATTGGTTTTTTTGCCATTTTAATATTTATTATTTTGTTTTCCCTACTAATAAGGCTTTCAGACTCGCCCGTTGATGTAGTTTCGGCTCTACTGATATCTAATTCAAATATATGATATTTCAACAAATCTCAGAAAGCATTTGAAGCAATCATTTTAATCTGAATGGATTTTTCAGTTTTTAGGACTAAAAGGAATACCAACAATATTCTTGTTAGGTTGAGTCAATTATGGCAATGCCGAATTCTTTTCTTATTTCATTTTGAAGAGTAGCTATTTTCAAAAAAATGTGAATCAACCTTTGAAACATATTTATATCCTCACCCATCTTTTAGGCACTCTTTAATATATTCATTTAGAAGGTTTATGAACTTATTTAGTAATTGATTTGATAGAATAAGTCTGTGTTGAGAAATTTGATTATAAATAGTTGTGATATTATTTACGGTTTGTGTAGGGGTAAGGAACCGAATGAACATGATACCCATCTCTTTTAAATTAATCCAACCGATCATACTCTGATTTAAGTTTGAGAAAGCTTCCCATCAGCTCATAAGAAGCCTTAATCTGCATCTCATAGACAAAAGAGCTTAAGCCCCTTTTTCTTTCTTTAAACTAATTCCTATAGCTATTACGCTGAAAATTAGCGGTAAATATTCGGAGATTGTTTTCATTTGCTTTCTACTAAAAAAATAAATGTAAAACCCGCTCAGATTAATTTCTGATTGTGTTTTTTAGGATTTGATACCTCAATTCAGCTCAGAATTTTAATCACAATGATTAGTTGTGGAAATTAAATCTATTTGTAATTAAGGATGACGTAATTTCGAAAGTCTAAGGTGATTCAAAATTCAACCGTTCTGTCAGGTTGAAAGAGAATAACAATTACAATTATTGTTAATAAATGTTGCTAAATTTAGTTACTAACCGGAAGCCAGCTCCAAATTTCAATTAAGTGCTTTTGTGTGGAAACTTTGCAGTAATTTATTTTTTTGCCTTTGAAATTATCAAATCTGCGCTATGATTATTGGGTCATTCATTTTGCATTCTATAAGTAAAGCTTCTTTTCATTGTCAATTATAACATCCATTTCACCTGCTCCGGATTCTCTCCCCCAATCCTTGTTGATATATGAATTAAATTTAATGTATTTAGTTGCAGCGTAATAACTGATTAGTTCGAGAATTATTCCTTTAGAGTCGGAAATGAAATTTTTCTTTGCTCAAGCTCACTTATAGCATCTAATTTTTCAAAGACTTCTATCTCTCCCTTTTCGGTGATATACGTATTTTTAAATCAGAAGTGTCAAGCGGAGGAAGGCTTTTCTGTTTAGATAAATATTTTGCCAAATAAACTTCCAAATTCATTTTTCGAATTTTTTGGTAGCTAGTTGAGTAGTCGTTTGTTTTGATACTTCTTGATAATTGCTTCGGCATGATTATATTCATTCCGGAGAAACCTGAATAGTCACCACAGCAATCACAAAAATCATCCAACCG